>CAIWAJ010000050.1:0-25069 GCA_903910565.1 uncultured Rhodospirillales bacterium | reverse complement strand
CAGCGCCATGCACTGCGTCATCGTATTCACCGCGCCCTTGGTGCCGTTGTACCACACCAGCCCCGGCCGCGGCCTGATACCGGCGGTCGACGAGATATTGATGATGGAGCCACCCCGCCCCTGCGCCCGCAGCACGGGGATGGCGTGCTGGCTCATCCAGTAGATCGACTTCACGTTCACCGCATACACCCGGTCGAACGTCTCCTCATCCACATTCAGCATCGGCTGGTTGCGATGCGTGGTGCCGGCGTTGTTCACCACGATATCGAGCCCGCCGAACACGCCGACGGCGGCTTCCACCATCGCCTTCACGTCATCGCCCTTGCTGACGTCACCCTCGATCGCCGCGGCATTGGGGCCGAGTTCGGCCAGCACGCGCCGCGCGGCATCACCGCTGAGATCGGCCACGATCACCTTGGCGCCCTGGTTGACGAACTCCCGCGCGATCCCCTCGCCGAAGCCGCCACCGGCGCCGGTCACGATCGCCACTTTGTCCCTGAGCCGCATGCTGGTCTCTCCTGTCTGGCGCGTTGCTTAAGCCGCATGCCGGCTCAGCGTCAAACAACGCGGGAGCTCAGCCAATCGTCGAGGTCTGGAGGGAGGCAATCGCGATCGGCGGGAGCGCTATGTGCGCGCTCATCGACGGCCAGATCCCGTTCATCTTGCAGTCAATTCCCAGGTTGTCGATGACAATCCCAAAGTCGGGGAACCCAATGTGCTCTGCACTCAGCGGGATACAGAAATCCAACAGCCGCTGCGCCCCGCGCGGGCTGACCGAGTAGCACAGGGTGCTGAACATATGTCGCAGTCTGAACAAAGACGGTCGCAGCGTGCTGGCCTGGAAGTGATCGAACCCTTCCTGAAGGCCGCCTTGGTGCAAGCGGATTTCAGTAGCGGAAATCCCCGGCAAGGTCTCGATCCAGATAAAATTGTGAAACCCGTACCCCCAGGCGACATACTCCCAATCGGCCGGCAGCGTCGCCGACAAGGCAGCGAAGTGGGCGCCGGCGTCATGGGAGAACACCGCGTCATCCTCGGCGATGGTCAGTGGCGCTTGGCACGCGACCGCATGCCGCCACAACGCGATATGAGAGAGAGCGCAGCCGATGGCGCCCGCCGAATAGGGCACACTGTCCTCGATCACCCCGGTCGTGATCAGCTCCGCGCGATCCTGCGTTGCACCTTCGGCGGCAGGTACGCGGATAATATCGGGCAGATGGGCGTTGACGCGCGCAAAGGCCGCCAGCCGATCCGTGCTGCGATCCAGGTTGATGCAATGGATCTGCATCGGCGGCAGCCCGCGCGGCGTGGCTTGGACGGGATCGGATGGGTTGAAGCTTCGTATCATCATGTTCCTCGTCAACCTGATGACCAATTCGTGCGCTCGCATAACGGCGAACGTCAACTGCCCGCTTGCCTCTCCGCGACCACCCGGCTAACCCGAGACGTCCGCCCCTAAGAGGAAGCCGCCATGGCCGTGCCCAAGCTGTTCCAGCCCATCGAATTCCGCTCCGTCACCGCGCGCAACCGCATCGCGCTGGCGCCGTTGTGCCAGTACTGCGCCACCGACGGGCTTGGGGATGACTGGCATGTGCAGCACCTCGGCGCGCGTGCCATGGGCGGCGCCGGTATCGTCTTTACTGAAGCGACCCATGTTTCGGCGATCGGGCGCATCACGCCGGGCTGCCTCGGTATTTATAACGACACGCACGAGGCGTTTCTCGCCCGCGTAACGAAGCTGATCTCCAGCGGCGGCGCGGTGCCCGGCATCCAGCTCGCGCATGCCGGCCGCAAGGCCAGCACGTCGGCACCCTATCATGGCGGCAAGCCGATCCCGCTGAGCGATCCGCGCGGCTGGCAGCCGGTTGGCCCCAGCGCCATCGCGTTCGGCGATGGCTACACGGTGCCGAGCGAACTTACCCAAGCGGGGATTGCCGAAATCATCGGCCAGTTCGCGACCGCCGCGGCCCGCTCGCGGCGTGCCGGCTTCAAGGTGATCGAGTTGCATGGCGCCCACGGCTATCTCGGCCACTCCTTCCTCTCGCCGATCTCCAACCGCCGCACCGACGCCTATGGCGGTGACCTCACCGGCCGCTCGCGCTTCCTCTTCGAGATGATCGAGGCCGTGCGCGGCGAATGGCCGGATGACCTGCCGCTTTTTGTGCGTCTGTCCTCGGTGGACTGGATGGAAGGCGGCATCACGCTCGCGGATACCGTGGAACTGGCCCGTCGCCTCAAGGCGACCGGCAAGGTCGATCTGATAGACTGCTCCTCCGGCGGCGCGGCGGCGGTGGGGCCGAAGATCCCCTCGCTGCACCCGGGCTACCAGGTGCCCTTCGCCGAGGCGGTGAAGCACCAGGCGGGGCTCGCGAGCGGCGCCGTCGGTCTGATCACCGCGCCGGAGCACGCCGCCGAGATCATCGCCAATGATCGGGCCGATCTCGTGCTGATCGGCCGCGCGATGCTGGCCGACCCGGCTTGGCCGCTCCGCGCGGCGAGGCATCTCGGCGCACCGCTAGACCTGATGCCGCAATATCAACGCGCCACCATGACCTAAGGGGACGATGCGAACCCTCGTCTTCTGCACCGCCTTCGCGGGGAACCTCGAAGTCTGGGAGCGCCGCTACCGCCGCTGGCTCGACGCGGTGCTCGCCAGTGACCTCATCGCCGACCAGATCCTCATGGTCGATGACGGATCACCGGTGCTGCCCTACTGGGACGACATCAGGATCGTCGGCTCCGCCGCGCCTCACCCAGGCCGCATCCTCCTGCATCATTTCCCGGACCGGCTGGGCCGCCACCACGTTCACGATTTCCCGGGCTGGTATCGCTCCTTCTGCCATGCCGCGCGCCACGCCGAAGCCGGCGAGTTCGACAAGATCATCCACATCGAGAGCGATACATTCCTCATCAGTCAGCGCGTGCGCACCTATGTGAACAACCTCACTGACGGCTGGACCGCCATGTGGTGCCCGCTTTTCGGCTTCCCCGAAACCGCCATTCAGGTCATCGCCGGCAGCGCCGTCGCCCGCTTCCGCGCCGTGGCCGAGCAGCCCTACAGCGATTTCGTCGGCCGCGAATTCGAGCTTCAGCTGCCCTTCACCCATGTCGAACGCGGCTTCACCGGCGACCGCTATGGCGAAACCAAGAGCGCGGTGCCACGCGACGCTGACTACGCCGTGCAGGCAGTGGATACCTTCGAGGACTCCTATTTCTGGTTCCTCCCCCCGCGACCCGCCCCGGATATCCCGGTCCTGCGACCCGCACCGCACGCCGCCGAGCGCTATCTCGACCTCCTCGAGCGCAGCATGACCGGCGCCCTGTGGCACGATCCCAATATCGCCCCGGGCGTGCCCGAGACCTTCGATCTGGTGCGCCGCACCGAGGGAGTGGACTGGCCGGCCACCGCGCCATCGATGATGGGTGGCAATCGGCTGGCGAACCTCCGCCTCCTCGCTGAGGCGGCACTGCAGGAGGGCATTCCCGGTGATTTCATCGAAACGGGAGTGTGGCGCGGCGGTGGCGCCATCCTGCTACGCGGCGTGCTGGCCGCATATGGCGATATCGCCCGCCTCGTTTGGGCCGCTGACAGCTTCGCCGGTCCGCCGCCGCCCGACCCGGCCTACCCGCATGATGCCGGTGACGGGCACCACGGGGTTGCCGCCCTGGCGGTTCCGCTCCGTGTGGTAGAGCAGAACTTCCGCCACTACGGGCTGCTCGACCGCCAGGTCCGGTTCGTGGAAGGTTGGTTCGCCGATACCCTCGCCACCATCCCCGCGGAGCGCTTCGCCGTCATCCGACTCGACGGGATCCTCTACGGCTCAACCATGCAGGCTCTCGAGGCCCTCTACCCGCGCCTCAGCCCCGGTGGCTTTGTGACGGTCAACGGCTACATCTTCGCCGCCTGTGCGCGCGCCGTCGACGATTTCCGCGCCCGCCACCGCATTCGCGCCCCGCTGCATCGCATCGACTGGACGGGACGGTGGTGGCGCAAGCCGCGCTGATTGGCCGCGGCGGTCGAACTAGCCGATCTGGGCCAACCAGGCGCGAACGCCGCTCGCATCGGCGAACACCTCCGGCACCCGCCAGCCGATCCCCCCGAGGTCGCGCGCCGCGCGCATGCCGTCCTCATCGGTGACGTCATCGCCGATATAGACCGGCGTCCGGCCGGCGAATGGCGGACGCGCCATCAACGCGCGCACCGCGGTCGCCTTGTCAGCGCCGCGCGGCTTGAGCTCCCACGCCATCAGAGCGGGCAGAATGGTGAAACGGGCCTCCTCCCCGGCGATCAGCGCGCGCATCACGGCCTCCATCGCCGCGCCGGCCGCGGGGGCGAGGCGGTAGTGCAGCACGAAGCCACGCGCCTTGCGTTCGAGCAGCACGCCGGGTTGCGCTGCGGCCGCGCGTTCGGCCGCCCTGATCCATTCGGGAGGCGGTTCGGCGAGCGGTGCCCGCACGATGGGTTCGCCCGGCGCATGGCGGATGGCACCGCCATGCTCGCCGGCGACCGCGTAAGGGAGGTCGCCGAGGAGATGGTCGACCTGCTCGATCGGCCGGCCGGTGACGACCGCCACCGCGTTGTTCAAAGCCACACGAAGGCAACTCAGGCTTAGCCGCAAATCCTGCGGAACCACCACGCTGTCAGGGGTGGGCGCGATATCGATCAGCGTGCCATCGAGGTCCAGCAGTAACGCCGCGTGGGGCGGCAGGTCTGGCGTCACGGCCGGCATGCGGCGACGCGGACGTCGTAGACAGGATGTTCGATGATGGCGGAAGACGGGGCAGAGGCGATCATCCAGCCGCGAAAAACGGGAGCGGCTGAGCCCCGGTCAGTGATTTCGAGGAACGCGGCGACGTCGGCGGGTTGGTCGGGCGGGCGGGTGACGCAGCCGCGCAGGGTGATGCTGAGCGTGCCATAGCGCAGGGTCTCGCCCACCTTGCCGGTCAAGACGGTGGAGCGCGCGGTTACCTTGTCGAGGCCGCGCAGTTCGACGCCGGGGCGGCTTTGCCAGTCGCCGGAGAGCGGCGATGGCGCCGCCGCGGGCGCGGATGCCTGTGCGGGGGGCGCCGTCGGGGCCGGGGCGGCGGGTTTCACCGCCCCGGCTGGGGGTACGATATAGGCCGGATCGGGCGCGGTGAGGGACGGCAGGGACTGCGACTGGATCGGGGCGGGCGGGTCCTGCCCGGGAATCACCATGGGTTGGGTTGGAGCCGAGGGCCGCGGGGCCTGCACCGGGCCCAAAGGGGTGAGGCCCGGTGGCCGCTGCGGGGTTTGCGCGGCCAGGCTTGTAACCAGCGGGCCGGCCAGCATCGCGGCGGCAAGCGCCGCTGCCCGGCGGTTCATGCGCCGCCGCGGGGCCGCTTCGGGCTGACGAGGGACCCCGCCATATCGGCCAGGATCTTGCGCATGGCGGCCTCGTCGACGCCCATCAACACCGCATCCTCGAAGGCGTCCTGCATCACCTGTGACAGCTCGGCATAATTCTCGGCAAGTGTCTTGAGTTTCTCACGGCACGATATGGGCGCGCCATCCGGCTGCGGCCAGACCTGCGGGAGTGCGCTCATTTCGGTGCCTGCTGTTGCAGTTGCTTCTGCACGTTGCTGCTCAAGTCACTGACACTGAAAATAAATTTCCCCAACAATTGCTCGAAACTGACCGCCGACTGGGTGATCGCCACCTCGCCGCCGCTGGCCAGCATCTTGTCGTCTCCGCCGGGAACGATGGAGAGGAACTTGCCGCCGAGCAGGCCGTCACTGGTGATTTCGGCGCTGGAGTCCTTCGGCAGCTTGAGGCTCGACAGCACGGAGAAAGTGATCGTGGCCTGGAAGGTCTTGGGGTCGATCCCCGCCGCCGACACGGTGCCGATTTTCACCCCAGCCAGCCGAACGTCGGATCCCACCGCCAAGCCGTCGATCCGGTCGAACTTGGCGTGAAGAGGGTACCCGGACACGGGACTGCGGCCGGTATTGACCACCGCGTATCCGAGGAACCCGGCCGCGACCAGCAATACCGCCGCCCCCGCCAGCAACTCCGTCAGATTGCGCTGGGCCATCAGCGGGCCGGAATCAGGACCCGGGGGTCCAGGATTCGTAGTCGCTGCTCGCAGCCGCGCGCGCGCCGCCGGCATAGTCATGCCCGGGGGGACGGTAGCTTTCCGCGGTGCCGGTCGGATTGGGCAAATGCGGCTTCTGCCAGATGCGCTTGCCGGTCTCGGCGATCGGCGCATCGATCGTATAATGCAGCCAGGCATGCCACTCCGGCGGCACCTTGGTCGCCTCGGGTTCACCCGCATAGTCCACCCAGCGGCGGCGATGGGTGCCGGCCCGCTCCTTGCGGTCTTCATAATAGGTATTGCCAGCCCCGTCGCGGCCGACGACGCGGCCGTTGAGCAGGGTAAAGATGCGTGTGCCGAGGTTCATGCCCCTGATATAAGCAAGCTGCGGCGCGCGGTCCATGGGGATGTGAGGTGCTGCGCTTATCCACAGGATTTAGTGGGGATAAGTGCAATTCACCCCAAAATACGCTTTCCGAGTCGCGAGGGCGGCCGTAGCATCGGGGCCATGAGCAAGCGCCAAAACAACATCCGTTCCTGGCAAGGCGTCCGGATGCGCCGCACCACCGCCGCGCCGGACCCCGATAGTCCGCACCGCGCGGTCACATTGCCGATCGAGTGGGACGAGGCAGCCGCCGCGGCACTGGTCGAGATCGCGCCGGGCGACCGGCCCGTGACGCTGGCCAGCGCCGCCGACGCCTGGGTGCGCCCGATCGACGAGCGGGCACGGCGCGCAGGGATTGAGTTGCCGATCGCCGAGCGCCTGCACACCATGCTCCTGGCCCGGCGCGGGGCGCCGATGGCGGAGATCTGGCGCGCCGACGAGCCCGCGACGCCGGCGTTCGTGCTCAATCTCGCCAGTTTCGCCGACCCAGAGCATGGGTTTGACGCAGCCGGCTTTGCCGTGGCGGTGGAAACCGCGGTCGTCGCGCTCACCTTGGCATGTCCCACGGCCGAGCGCCTTGCCGTGGCGCCAACCGATCTGGCGGGGCTGCTGGCCGCCCTTGGCCTCGACTACGACAGCGACGCGGCGCGGCGCATGGCCGCCGCCGTGGCCGCCGCCTTGCGCCGCCATGCCGATGCGGCCTCGGCCGCGATGGGGGAGCGCTTCGGCGTGCGCGAGGGCGATCACCGCCATGTCGCGACCACCGCCATCGTGGCACCTGGAAGCGTCGATGCGTTGCTGGGCGCCGAGACGGGCGGCATCGCCCCGGCGTTCTCGCCACTGACCGATACCGGCGGTCTCACCCGTGCGGCACGAGCGCTGCTGGCCGTGCGCGGGATCATGCCTGAGACGGCGCTGGCGATGACACTCGCCGGGCAGAGCCCGTTTCGCGCCGCCTCCGCCGCCTCGCACGCGGCGATGCATGATGCGGTGGCGGCCCAGTTCCACACGATGCCACGCCGGCCGGAGCTTCCCGCGGCCGAACCGGTCGAGAACCGCCGCAACCTGCCGGCGCGCCGCTCCGGCTACACGCAAAAGGCAGCGGTGGGCGGCCACAAGCTGTTCCTGCGCACCGGCGAATACGAGACCGGGCAGTTGGGCGAGATCTTCATCGGCCTGCACAAGGAAGGTGCTGCCTTCCGCGGCTTGATGGATAATTTCTCGGTTGCCATCAGCCTCGGCTTGCAGCATGGCGTGCCGCTGGAGGCGTTCGTCGAGGCCTTCACCTTCACCCGCTTCGGCCCGGCCGGGATCGTCGAGGGCGATCCGGCGGTGGAGCGGGCGACCTCGATGCTCGACTACGTGTTCCGCAATCTCGCGGTGAACTACCTCGGGCAGACCGATCTCCCGGCGGCCGACATCGACGACGAGGCGGATGACACGGTGGGCGATGGCGCCCGCGACCGTGCCCCCTTGCTGCCGCTCGACCTGCCGCGCGAAGATGGCCCGAGGCAACGCCGCCGCAGCCTGCGGCTGGTGGCCAAGTAGGAAGGACCCCGCGCCATGGCCGGAAAAATCGAAGCCAAACTCGCCGAACTCGGCATCACCCTGCCGACTCCCATGCCGCCGATCGCCAACTACGTGCCGTTCGTCATCACCGGCGATCTCGTGGTGATTTCTGGCCAGGTGCCGGCGGTGGACGGCAAGATCGTGCTGACCGGCAAGGTCGGCCCCGGCGGGCTGTCGATCGAGCAGGGCCAGGCGCAGGCGCGGCAGTGCTTCATCAACCTGCTGACCCACCTCAAAATCGCCTGCGGTGGTGACCTGGACCGCGTGCAGCAGGTGATTCGCCTCGGCGGCTTCATCGCCTCCCCGGCCGAGTTCAGCCAGCATGCGCAGGTGATGAACGGCGCGTCGGACCTCGCGGTCGCCGTGTTCGGGGACGCCGGGCGGCATGCACGTACCACCGTCGGGGTGCCGTCGCTGCCCGCCGACGTCCCGGTTGAAGTCGAGGGCATGTTCCGCATCGCCTGATGCCGGAGCGTTCGGCCACAACGCTGACGCTGACCCTCCACCCCGCGATCTCGGAGATCGCGGCGGAGGACTGGGACGCTTGCGCGGGGAGCGACAACCCCTTCGTCAGTCACGCCTTTCTCTCGGCTGTGGAGGACAGCGGCTCAGCCGGCTCACGCACGGGCTGGCTCCCGCAGCATGCCGTGCTGCGCGATCCGGCGGGGCGGGTGCTCGCGGCGGCCCCGATGTATGCGAAATCGCACAGTTACGGCGAATACGTGTTCGACCATGGCTGGGCCAATGCACTGGAGCGGGCGGGCGGTCAGTACTACCCGAAACTCCAGGTCGCCTCGCCCTTCAGCCCGGTGCCGGGGCCGCGGCTGCTGATTCGCCCCGATTCCGGCGTTCCGCTGGCAAGCCTCGCTGGCGCGCTCGAGCAGGCGTGCCGGGAACTCAAGCTGTCCTCCGTCCATGTCACCTTCTGCACCGAGGGTGAATGGGACGCGCTGGGCGATGCCGGGTGGTTGCAGCGGCTCGGCATGCAATTCCATTGGGACAACGCGGGCTACGGCAGCTTCGATGACTTCCTCGGCGCGCTGTCCTCGCGCAAGCGCAAGGTGCTGCGGCGCGAGCGGCGGGATGCCAATGCCGGCGGGCTGGAGTTCGTGGCGCTGCGCGGACCGGAGACGACGAAGGCGCAGTGGGACGCGTTCTATGGGTTCTATACCTCCACGGTCGATCGCAAATGGGGCAGCGCCTACCTGACCCGACGCTTCTTCCATCTCCTCGCCGAGCGGCTCGGTGACCGGGTGGTGCTGATGATGGCCCTACAGAACGGCCTCCCTGTCGCGGGGGCCCTGAACCTGATGGGCAGCGACACGCTCTACGGGCGCAATTGGGGCTGCTCGGTCGATCTGCCGTTCCTGCATTTCGAACTCTGCTATTACCGCGCGATCGACTTCGCGATTGCCAATGGGTTGGCCCGCGTCGAGGCGGGGGCGCAGGGCGAGCACAAGATCCAGCGCGGCTATCTGCCGCGCGCCACCTACTCCGCCCATTGGATCGCCCATGGCGGGCTGCGCCGGGCGGTGGCGGATTTCCTGGTGGAGGAGCGCGCCGAGCGGATCCGCCACATGGCCGATCTCGCAGACCTCTCCCCATTCCGCCGGGACGGCGAGGACCCGGGACAGGGCTAGAGAAAATTCGCCGTCGTCAGTGCCGTCACGCCCTGGAGCGTGATGTGCGTGCCGTCCGAGAGCACGAGAGTCTCGGAGCCGCCAGCCGTCGTGTGCGACGCGAGCGCTGCCGCGGCCTCTCCGGCGGGAAAGCCCGAGAGGGTCAGGAAATCCGACGTGAGGGAGAAATTCTGGATCGTCACGCTCGGGTGATTGCCATTGACGAAGGCGACCAGGTCAACCGCGGTGCCCGATATGATGGTGGTGGCGCCGGTGCTGGTGAGGATGTTGGTGCTGCCGGTGCCGGTCTTGATGAGATCGGGGCCGGTGCCGGCGTAGATCTTGTTGGCCCCGGGGGAGCCTGCCGCGTTGATGGTCTCGGCGCCGGAGCCGGCGACGATGGCATCGCCCGCGCCGGTGCCGGCGGTCAGCACGTCACCGGCGCCACCGCCGAGGATGATGGACTGGCCGGAGCCGCCGGAGATGGAGTTTGCGCCCGCCGGCCCGCCGAGAAACACCCCGCCACCGGCGCCGGCCTGGACGGTGATCGAGCCGCCGAAGCCCGCGATGGTGCCGCTGCCGGTGCCACCGGTGAATTGGGTGGAATGGTAGCTCAGGGCGATAAGTGGCCCGGCCCCACCATGCAGCGTGGCCGAACCGCTGGCACCGCCGAGCAGGGTTGAGGCGCCGGAGCCACCGAACAGGTTCAGCGACCCGGCGCCGGCGAACACGAAGTCATTCCCGGTCGTGGCATTGACGGTCGCGGCACCGGTGTTGCCGATAATGGTATCGGCGCCGGTGCTGTTGATGACGTCCTGGTTGCTGCCGAGCCAGATCTGCGTGCCGCCCTGGCCGTTGATCGTCGCCTGGCCGACCGTGCTCACCACGGTGGCATTGCCGCTGCCGCCGTTGAAGACCGTCTTGCCGGGTCCGAAAAAGGCGACAGGGTTATTGGCGCCAGCGTTGATCGTGACATTGCCGATGTCGCCCGCGGCGATGAGATCGCTGCCGGAGGAGTTCACCACGTCATTGCCGCGGCCGGTCAGGATCTGGTTGGTGCCGGCCCCCGGGCTGACGGTATCGTCGCCGCCGAGGATGACGATGGTGTCGTTGCCGTCGCCGGTCTGGATGAACTGGCTGCCGGCGCCCGGGTAGACACTGATGAGATTGTTCCCGCCAGCGGCGAACACCGACCCCGCCCCGAGGCCGGCGTTGAAAGCCAGGCCGCCGCTGCCGGCCAGCACGACCTGGTCGGCGGAACCGCCGCCGCTGACGGTCACCGGATCGGGCGAGTCGATTGCCACCGCGCTGTAGCCGGCCGGCAGCGCAACCGCCCCGCCAGTGTGCATCACCAGCAACCCATCGGTCCCTGTGGCGGGCGCGCCGACGGGGCTCCCGGAGACGAAGGTGAACGCCGTGGTGGTTCCGGCGGCCACCGACGCGTTGATCGCATCGGCCAGGATCAGCGGCGCGGCTGCATCTTCCGGCGTGGCGAACTGAATGGTGGCCGTGTCGGCACCGGCGCCGCTCACCGTGACCACATCACCGCCACCGACCGCGGGCGCGCCGTAGAGGGCGATGGCCCCGGCGATATCGCTGGCGCCGAGCGCTTGGTTCTGGGCGCCGAGGGCGGTAGCGAACATCACCGCGGTATTGTCGCTCGAGTGGTTCAAGCCAAGGGCGTGGCCAATCTCGTGCTCGGCGATCTCGAACAGAGTCGAGTTGAAGCCGGTGTACTGGAGACCGCCGGTGACGGTTGGGTTGGAGATCAGCGCCGTCTGCGCCGGATCCTCGAGGCGCAGGATGGTGCCGGGGATGAAGTTGGTGCCGATCGACTGGTAGGCGGACTGGCCGATTTCCCCCCCGGAACCCAGCAGGTTTCCCCAGCCCAAGCGGATATCGGCTGCGTTGGCCGGATCGCTGCTATCGGCCACCTGAACGAAAGTGACGCCGCAGACCGCCGACCAGGCATCGAAGGCCTGCTGGATGACGGCCACCTCGGCCGCCTGGGCGGTCGGGTCGATGGAATGGCTGAACGGGTGTTGGGTATCGAAGCTCGATGAATAGGAGAAGCTCGCCAGCGACCAGGTGATCGTGGTGTTGGCCCAGACCGGCCCCTCGAACGTGAAGTCGCGCGGATTGGCGCCGACCATGGTGATCTTGCTGCCACCGGCGCCGTCGGAGGCGGTGCTCACGCCGGCGCCGGCATAGGCGCCGATCAGCGGCAGGCTATCGATGATGGTCGCGCCATTGAACACCTCGATGGTGTTACCGGACAGGGACACGCTGGTCGCTGCCAGACCAGCGAGGTCGATGGTGTCGCCGGTGCCGAAGCCAACGAGCCCACCGGTGAATGACGCGGGATGTTCCAGTTTCAGCAATGCGTTGGCGCCGTTAAACGCGACGTTCCCGCTCACCGGCGTTACCAGATCCAATTTCGTCGGGCTTCCGGAACTGGCACCGTTGATGAAATACCCACCACTGCCGGTGATCGCGCCGGTGAGGGTAAGCGTGCCGGCGGGGACCGCGATGGTGCCGTCATTGCTGATGGTCTGCGGCGAGGTACCACTGTAGCTCAGGGTGCCTCCGACATCGACTTGGATCAGGGATGTCGCGGAGAGGCTGCCGGCCAGTGCCAAGGTACCCTGTTGCGCCTCGACGGTACCGAGGCCCGCGATGAGGGGACTCACCACGCCATAACCCACCAGGATACCGGTTGCCGACATCGAGAGGGCTGGGGCACTCAATGTGCCACCGGCGAGGGAGATGACGCCCTCGTTGGACAAAGCGTTCGTCGCCGCGAAATCGCTGCCGCCAATCACCTGCAATGTTCCGGAGAGCCCGTTGTCGATCAGGGTGGTTTGGAGGTCCCGGAACTGCCCGGCGAAGTTCGGATCGAAGCCAAACACACCGCTGCCCGGCCCATTCAGAATAATCGTGGCATCGTTCACCATGATCGTCGAAAGCGCGAAGGAATTCGTCGCGAAATTGTACCCACCGCTGGCAAAATCGATTGCCGAATTTCCGTCGACTTCATAGTCACCACCAGTCAATACAGTGCCGGCGAGATTATCGAAATTGGTGGAAGTAACGTAGAGAATTGCGCCATTTGAGGCATCCAACAGCCCGCTGTTGCTGAAATTCGGCACATCTATCTGCAGCGTGCCGCTTGGCACATCCGCCATGATCAAGCCGTTGTTCAGCAAAAGACTGTCGACGGCACTTCCTGTCACAACGCCCTGGGTCGCGCTGCCGCCATCCAACTCAGCCGCGGCATCAATTGTGGCGGCACCGGAGATCGTGAGACTACCAAGCAGGGTGATGGTCCCGGCGCTTTGGTAGAGGCCAGCGATCGTCTGGCTCTCATTTTCGGCAATCGTGATCGCATAGGCGCCGTCGACCGTCACCTGCACTGTGTCGCCGGCGCTGGGTACGGCATTGCCGCTCCACAGCGAAGCGGTGGACCAATCGGCGGAGACCGCGCTCTTCCAGGTAATGATCGCCACTTGGGTCTCCCAAAGTCACACAGGTTGGACGGCACTATCTGCTTCGCCGGCGGGTCGCGCGTCAACGAAAGCGTCGGCACATGTCGCATGAATCATTGGCCGGATCATGGCAATGTCATCTTCTGGCGAATGAGGATGTCGTGATGCGCGTGAGCACGTTCCTGGCCTGTGACGCGGAGGCGCTGGTCGCGTCGCTGGCGCTCGCGGATGCACGACGGTTCCGCGGGAACGAGACGGAACAGATCCGCGCCTGGGAGGCGACGATAGCCTGTCTGCGGGCCGCATTGCGGGATTGGCCCGCGGCAGCCGAGTGGGAAATCGTGCTCGAATTCGAAATGCTGCGACTGGGGCGACGGATCGATGCAGTGCTGGTGACCCCGCGGCTCCTGGTTGTGCTGGAATTCAAGGTCGGCAAGACGGCGTTCCACACCGATGATCGGCTGCAGGTGGAGGATTACGCCCTCGATCTCCAGGATTTTCATGCGGGCTCCCGCGGGTTTCCGATCGTGCCGGTGCTGATCGCGACCGGGGGACGTCCTGCGGTAACGAGCCCTCCATTGCTGCTCGCGGGGGCAACCACGGTGATCGACGCATCTTCCGCGAGTCTGCCGGGCTTGCTGCGCGAGCTATGGGCCTGGGCGCCTGTTCCCTCGGTGGCGCTGGATCTGACAGCCTGGCCCACGGCGGCGTATCGCCCGGTGCCCGGGATCGTCGAGGCGGCGCGGCGGTTATATGGCCGGCATGGGGTGGAGGATATCCGGGTCGCGCGGGCGGACGTTCATAATCTCGGTCGCACCACCGATGCAATCAGCGCCATTATCGCCGACGCCCGCCGTGATGGGGGCCAGCATGCGGTGTTCATCACTGGCATCCCCGGGGCCGGGAAGACGCTGTGCGGGTTGAACGCGGTGTTCGGCGCAGGGCGGGAGGGTGAGGCGGCGTTTCTGACTGGCAATCCGGCGTTGGTGCATGTGCTGCGCGAAGCGTTGGCGCGCGATGCGGCGGCGGGAGGGGGGGCGCTTGCGGCGGCGCGGCGGCGGGCGGAGACATCGATCCAGGCGCTACCGGGATTTCGCGATCACTATGTGCGCCATTCCGGCCACCTGCCGGCCGAGCACATCATTGTGGTCGACGAGGCGCAGCGTGCCTGGTCGGGGGACTACGCGGTCAGCAAGAGCCAGGGGCGGGAGGTCGCGCTCTCGGACTCCGAGCCCGGGCATCTCCTTGACATCATGGCCCGGCACACGGACTGGGCGGTGATGGTGTGTCTGATCGGCAATGGGCAGGAGATCCACGACGGCGAAGGCGGGCTGGCCGAATGGGGGGCAGCGTTTCGGCAGCGGCCGGCCTGGGTGGTGCACGCGCCAGGCCAGGCACTGACGGACCCGGTCGCCCGGCAACGGCTGCCGGATTTGGCGGGATTGCGGCTCGACCCGGCTTTGCATCTCGACGTACCGGTACGCAGCATTCGCAGCCCGGAAGCAGCGCCGTGGGTGGACGCGGTTGTGGCGGGGGATGCCGATCGCGCCGCGGGCATAGCGGCGCGAGAGGGGCCCCTGCCCTTTCTGCTCACCCGTGACCTCGCGGCGATGCGGGCGTATTTGCGCTCCGTCACGCGCGGTCTGCGGCGCTGCGGACTGGTTGCCAGCTCGGGCGCGCGGCGGCTGCGGGCTGATGGGCTCGGCGCGGAGCTTCCGCATATGGACAAGAAGGCGGTGGCGAACTGGTTCCTTGATCGCTGGCCCGATGTGCGGGCGGCCGACGCGCTGGAGGTGGTGGCGACGGAGTTTTCGTGTCAGGGGCTTGAGATCGACTTCGCCGGGCTGTGCTGGGGCGGCGATTTCATCCGGCGCGGGCGTGGGGCTTGGCATGTGCGGCAATTCAAGGGAACCGCCTGGCAGAACAGCGCCTCCGCCGACAAACAGGCCTATCGCATCAACACATATCGCGTGCTGCTGAGCCGTGCCCGCTATGAGACCGTCATTTGGGTCCCGCGGGGCGACGCGGCGGATCAGACCCGATCGCCCGCGGAATTCGACGCGGTCGCCGAATTCCTGCGGGCATGCGGCGTGGTGGAATTGAGCCGCGCGGCGCCGGATCGCCCGGACGCCGCGCGGCAAACGACGCTGCTGTGACTCCTACTTCCAGGTGGAGAGGTAGAAGCGCGGCATTTCGTCCGCCCAGGTCTGGAAGTTGAGCTGCTTCGAAAGGCCGTAGGTGGTCGTGAAGGTGCCGATCGGCAGGATATAGGCCTGCTCGGTGATCCGCTTGATGGCCTTGGTATAGGCGGCCTTGCGGACCTCCGGGTCGTTGGACGAGCCGCCGGCGACGAGGGCGGCCTTCACTTCGGGGTCCTGGCTCATGTCGTCGGACGAGCCGGTGAAGAAATAGGGCATGAAGGCCGAAACGTCGTTCACCGAGTAGCTGCCCCAGGAGGACATGTAGATCGGCGCGTCGCCCTTCTCGGCGCGCTGGATGCCGGCGACCGCCTGCAGGGTGGTGACCTTGGCCTTGATGCCGACGCCGGCGAGGTAGCCCTGGATGGCGCCGGTCCAGGAGGACAGCAGGTTGCCGTTCACCAGCTCGGTCTCGAAGCCGTCGGGGTAGCCGGCCTCGGCGAGGAGCTTCTTTGCCTTGGCGGGATCGTAATCGTATTTGGTCGCCGAGGCCTGGTCGCAGCCGAACTGGGTGAAGTAGCAGGGGGCATCCGGCACGCGGGAGCCACCCTGGATCAGCTTGTCGGCGAAGGTCTTGCGGTCGATCGCATGGGCCATGGCCTGGCGGACGCGGACATCCTGCAACGGGCTCTTCTGACCGTTGCGGCCGGCGCTTTCATAGTAGAGGAACAGGATGCGGAAGGCCTCCTGGCGCATCGCCTGGAGCGTGGGCACCGCGGCGATCTTGTCGAACTGGTCGGGGTTGTACTGCCAGATCCAGTCGGCCTGGTTGCCGAGCAGGCCGGTGATCTCGGCCGTCGCGTCGGTCACCTGCTTGATGATCAGCTTCTTGATCGCCGGCTTCTTTTTCGCGCTGTCGTTCGGGTAGGCCTCGAAGCGTTCCATGTCGATCTGGCTGACGCCATCGACGCGGGTGATGCGATAGGGGCCGGCGCCGATCGGCTGGTTCTTGTAGCCGTCGTGCCCGACCTTCTCGCGATAGGCCTTCGGATAGATCGGCGTGACGAAGGCGAGGTATTCGAGCGCGGCGGGAAAGGCGGATTTGGTCTTGAGGCGCACATGCGTCGCGTCGATCTCCTCCGCGCCGGCCACCCAGGCATAGTTGGAGGGCACCGCGATGCCGCTCTTGGGGTCGGTGATCACACCGATGGTGTAGACGACGTCGGCCGCGGTGAGCTTGTCGCCGTTATGGAAGGTGATGTCGGAGCGCAGCTCGAATTCCAGCGTGGTCGCGTCGATCCATTTCCAGGACTTGGCGATCAGCGGCTTCATCACGTAGCCGTCGGGATCACGATACACCAGCCCGTCCCAGGCATGGTGCGCGACGACGAGGCCGGTGCGCAGCGAGTTGTAGTAGGGATCGACGTCATTGACCTGGTCGCGCCAGTAGACGCGCAGTGTGTCGGCCGATTTCTGCGCCTGCGCCGGCGCGGTGGACATCAGGCCAAGCGCTGCAAGCGCCGCCGCGCCGAGTTTCGCGATACCACGCATCCTTACTCTCCCCTTGGTTTGTGGCGAGACGCTATGACCGCACGGGGTCGTCCGCAATGGGAATTATGGGGTGGGAGACGGGCGGGTGCAGGAGGAAGGAAGCGCTTCTTTCTAAAAAAAGAAGTAAAAACTTTTCATTCGTTTGGCGTGGTGCTCTCCCGGGAGGGGACAGAGCCAAGTGATAAAAGTTTTTTGGTTCTTTTTTTCAAAAAAGAACCGCTTCCTTCCTTTCCCCCGATCGCGGCAGCCAGCGCCAGGGCGTGCGTCGACGCCCGCGCATCGCCGCCTGGCGATGCCGGTTATTGAACGTGTGATGGGTGGTGGCGCGCGGGTGGGCCGTGCAGCAGCGTGCCGGGCTGCTTGCGATGGGCGGGTACCGGATTGCGCGGTACGCGGGCGTGCCAGGGGCGGAGCAGGCGGCCGTTGCGCCAGGGGGCGGGTACGGCAATCCACTCCACCTCCGGCTCCATCTCCAATTCCGCCTCCTCCGTGGCACGCAGTATGCGCCCGATCACACCCTGGAGCGCACCCGGGGCGGCGACGCCGCGCGGCGCGGCGCACGCGCCACCGCGGGCCGCGCCGAGCAGGGCGGCCAGCAGCGCGTACAGCATCCCGCCGAGAAGGGCGGCGATGCGGCGCGCGTCGTCCGGGTGATGGGGGGGCGGGCGGCTCATATGGTTTCGGTCACTCCTGATATCGATTTTGTAGTTTTAAACTAACCGTCGATCAGATGCAAGCCCAATTTCTTAGTGCTGACGACAATTTTCTGGTATGCGCGCCCGTCTTAGCGGGTGGACGGCGCGTTAGGGGATTGCATGCCTCACAGCATCACCCCGAGATAAGAACGGTCATCCGCCCAATTGCCGCCCGACGAGCCGCGCGGCGAGAGATAGAGCTCGACCTTCGCCGCATCCTCCGCCTCGGCCGCGTGGAAAGCCGCCTCCCATTCCGCCACGCCGAACCCGTCGCCCGGCTGGAAATACCCGTCAGTGAACAGCTCGATGGTCTGCACCTCGGCGCGCGGCAAGGTGAGATAGCGGATGAACTGGTCGGGTATGGCGAAGCCATCGAGGCAGGAATAGCCGAGCGGCGATTGCGCGTTGTTCTGGTGGCCGCCCTGCCCACCGACGATGCCGCGTGCGACCAGATTGGCAATCGCCGCCGCGGGCAGGAAGGGCAGCGCCGCCTGGCACTCCGCATTGGCCACCGCGGCGATGCCGGCAAGGGCCGCTTCATCGAGCCACGGCGCCACCGCTGCCGCATCCTGCCTCGCGCCATGGAACGCCACCTGCCGCGATACTTTCTCCCACACGGCGGGATCGTCGCTGCGGGATTTCACCGCCCGCCAGGCGGCGCGGCGCAGCAGGGAGGTGATGCGATCGATGTCCTTGTCCTCCCGCACGATCTGCGCGCCGTTGATGCGCACCCCGCTGTCGCCCACCAGCACGATGCGCAGCTCGGCGGAATCGACCATCGCCAGCGCCAGCGTAGAGGCGATTTTGCCGCTCCAATCCGTGCGTACCCGCTCGCGCACGCCGAAGCTGCCATAGGCATCGTCGATGGCGACGGTCAGCTCGTCCACCACCGCGCGCGGCGAGCATGCCTGGCTGCCGCCGAGCATTTCCTCCAGCCGCCGGCGCACCAAAGTGGAGGCGAAGCGGCCGGCCAGCACGCCATCGTAGCGCGTGCCGTCGCGGTCGCTCACCCCGTCGATGGCGGCATAGGCGCGGCCGGGGAGGATGAGCAGCGCGTCCTCGTTGGTCTCAGGGGCAGCCGGGTTCTTGGCCTGCGAGAAGGCCTCGATGCGCATCAGCGGGCGGCCGCCATGTCCTTCCAGCGGGCGATCCACTCGTTGCGCTTCTGGGCGATGGAGCGGATGTCGTAATTCACCAGCTTCACCTCGGCGATCGGCTTGGCGCCGCCGCCGCCTGCGACATCGGTGCGGACGGGCCGGCGACCCATGCGTTGGACGACCAGTTCCTGCGCCGGCTTGGTTTGCAGCCAGTCGATGAATTTCTTACCGTTCTCGGCGTTGGGCGCGCCCTTGCCGAGGGCCATGCCATCGGCGACCGTCGATGTGCCGTCCTCCGGGTAGACCACCGCGACGGGGCCGCCACCCTTCACGTAATCCAGCGCGTCATCCTCCAGCACGATGCCGACCTTGGCCTCGCCGTCATTGACCAGGCGGGAGACCAGGCCCGAGCTTTCGGCCAGTTGCATGTTGGCGAGGATGCGCTTGTAGACGTCCCAACCGCCGCCGGCATCGGGCTTGTCGCCATAGGCGGCGATCACGGTGGCGTATTGCTGGAAGGCGGAGCCGGAGCTGTCGGCGCGGGCGGAGGCGATCTGGCCCTTCCATTTCGCGTCGGTGAGGTCTTTCCAGCTCTTGGGATATTCGGCCGGCTTGAGCGCCTTGGTGTTGACCGCGAAGGCCGCGAGAATGCCGCTGAAGGGGGTCCATTCAGGGCTGATCTTGTAGGCGCCGAGGATCACGTCATTGGCCGCGGGGGTGAAGGGGGTCAGGAGATCCTTGTTGGCCTCCAGCACTTCGCCGCCGATGCTCCAGATGACGTCAACCTTCGGCGATGCCGCCTCGGCGCGCACGCGGCGGATGAGATCCGACGAGCCGCCGGACACCAGCTCGACCTTGATACCGGTCTCCTTGGTGAAAAGCGTCGTCATCTCGTCCACCAGCGATTGCTTTGCGGCGGTGTAGACGACCACCTTCTGCGCCTGGGCGAGGCCCGGCAGCGCCATGGCGGCGGCGGCGAGTGTGGCAAGCAATATCCGGCGCATGTGCGTTTCTCCCTATCGACGTTTTGCGACAGTGGCGCCCTGCGCCGGCATTGTGAAGAGGCCAATCGCGGGGCATTTGGGACGCCGAAGGCCGGGGAGGAGGCAAGGCAAGGGGAAGGAAGCACTCCTTTTTTGAAAAAAAGGAGCAAAAAAATTTTATTCGACTGGTCGCGTTGGTACCATGCAACGTGGAATCGAAAACGGACGTTCAGAAAAGGAAGGATGTTCTTTTTGTGAACAAAAAGAACCAAAAAAACTTTTCGTGACTTCGCGGCCGTTGGCGTGCCTCCCTGGATGGTGGTAGCGGTACAAGCCATTGGAATGAAAGTTTTTTGCTCCTTTTTTTCCAAAAAAGGAGTGCTTCCTTCCCCTTGCCTTGCCTTCGCCGCGCTTTTCGGCTTCTCAGGTGAATGCAGTCGATCGCGTGAAGGAGCCTGCCCTGTCCGATCTCGTCATATCCGCGGTTTCGAAGAGCTATATATCCGGCGCCAAGGTGCTGGACGGCATTGATCTGACGGTTGCCTCGGGGGCGTTTTTCACCCTGCTTGGCCCGTCCGGCTGCGGCAAGACCACATTGCTGCGCTGCATTGCCGGGTTCCTGCAGCCTGATGGCGGGCGGATCTCCATTGGTGCCGACCGCATCGACACCGTGCCGGCGCATCGGCGCGATATTGGCATGGTGTTCCAGGATTATGCGATTTTCCCGCATCTGACGGTGGCCGAGAATGTCGGCTTCGGGCTGAAGGCGCGGCGGATGGAGCGCGGCGAGATTGCGCGGCGGGTGGCGGAGAGCCTGGCGACCGTGCGGCTCGATGGGTATGCCGACCGGCTGCCGGGCGCGTTGTCCGGCGGGCAGCAGCAGCGGGTGGGGCTGGCACGGGCGATGGCGATCCGGCCGCGCCTTCTGTTGATGGACGAGCCGCTGTCCAATCTCGACGCCAAGCTGCGGCTGGAGCTGCGCGAGGATATTCGCGACATCCAGCAGCGGCTGGGGATCACCACGATCTATGTCACGCATGACCAGGAGGAGGCGCTCGCCGTTTCCGACCGGATTTGCGTGATGCATGGCGGGCGGATCGAGCAGACCGCGACGCCGTTCGAGCTGTATCGCGCGCCGGCGACCCGATTCGCCGCGACGTTTGTGGGCGAGATGAACCTCTTCCCGGTGGCGGCCGGGTCTCCGTTTGCGGGCGCGCGGGTGGGCGCGGCGGAGGCGGCAATCCGGCCGGAGGATGTGGTGATCGGGCCGTGTGAGGATGCCATCGCGTTCGACGGGGTGGTGCGCAAGGTGACGTTCCTTGGCCGCGAGGCGCAGGTGGTGATCGACGCGCCGGCGGGCGTTGTGCTGCTGCGCGACGTGCGGCCGACCGATCAGACGCTGGCGAGCGCCGGGCGGCCGGTGCGGGTGAGTCTGCCGCGCGGGCGGCTCACCTGGTTCGACGCGGCCGGGCGGCGGCTGGCATGACTGTGCGGGGGTTTGACCCCTGGCGGGGCGTGCAGTGGGCGGTCTGGGTGATCCTTGCGCTCCTGCTTGGCTGGCCGTTATCGACCATCCTGATCGCCAGCCTGATCGGGCCGGACGGCGCCATGGGTTTCGCGAACTACGCGGAACTGCTGGCACGCCCCCGCTATGCGCGGGCGTTCGGCAATACCTTGCTGGCCGGCGCGGGTGGGGCGGCGGGGGCGATGGTGCTCGGGACCACGCTGGCCTTTCTGGTGACCCGGTATCGCCTGCGCGGGCGGGCGTTGATCGAGACGCTGGCGGTGATGGCGCTGGTTTCGCCGCCGTTCATCGGCGCCTATGCCTGGATCGTGTTGTTTGGCGCCAACGGGCTGGTGCGGCGCTTCGTGGTCGATCTCGGAATTGATATGCCGCCGATTTACGGTGCGTCCGGCGTCATCCTCGTGTTTGCGTTCAAGTTTTTCCCCAATGTTTTCCTGGTGACCTCGGTGGCCTTCGCGCAGGTGAACCGCTCGCTGGAGGAGGCGGCGGAGGGGCTTGGGCTGGCGCCGTGGCGGCGGCTGGTGACGATCACGTTTCCGCTCGTGCTGCCCGCCTTGTCGGCCGGCGCGCTGCTGGCGTTCGTGCTGTCGATCGCCGATTTCGGCACGCCGCGGCTGATCGGGCGGAATTTCGACGTTCTCGCGACCGAGGCTTTCTCGCTGTATACCGCCGATCTCGGCTCCAACCCTGGGTTGGCTTCGGCGCTGAGCCTGGTGCTGGTGGGGGTCTCGATGGTCCTGGTGGTGTTGCAGCGGCGGCTGCTCCGGCGGGATGTTTTTCATGGAAATGCGCTGCGTCGGCCCTATGTCGTCACGCTGCGGGGGTGGCGAGCGATCCTGGCGCATGGGATTGCCTATGTGATCGTCGGGATTGGGATTTTGCCCGCGGTGGTGGTGGTGGTGTTCTCGTTTCGCCGCACGCGCGGGCCCGTGTTTCAGGACGGGTTCGGGCTGCAAAGCTATGAGCGGATGTTCCACGCGGTGATGGACCCGGTGTGGAACACGCTGGTCTTCTCGCTATCGGCGACGGCGGCGATCGTGATGGCGGGCACGCTGGTGGGCTACCTCATCACGCGGCGGCCCTCGCGCAGCACCGGTGCGCTCGATGCGATCCTGATGATCCCCTATGTGGTGCCGGGGGTGGTGATGGGCATCGGGTTCGTCACCGCGTTCAATACGCCGCCGCTGGTGCTGACCGGCGGCGGGCTGGTGATTGTGCTGGCGATCTTCATCCGCCGCCTGCCCTACGCCGCCCGCAGCTCGGCCACCGCGTTGCAGCAATTGTCCCCAAGCCTCGAAGAAGCGGCGATCAGCCTGGGCTGGAGCCCGTCGCAGGCCTTCCGGCGGGTCACCGTGCCGTTGATCCTGCCCGGGATCATGGCGGGCGGGATGATGAGCTTCGTGACCGCGATGAACGAGCTTTCATCCTCGCTCGTGCTCTATGTCTCAAGCACGGTGACGATGCCGGTGCGGATCTACCAGGCGGTGATCGGAGGGGATTACGGCACCGCATCGGCGCTGGCCTCGACGCTGCTGGCGATTACCGCGGTCGCGGTTTATGCCGCGTTCCGGTTGTCCGGGCGGCGTGACGCGTCCTTTCTCTAGGAGGCGCGTTTCGCTAGTCTGGCACGTGTGAATCGAGGGGCGCGCGCATGATTTTCCGGCAATTGTTCGATCAGGTTTCCGGCACCTATTCGTACCTGCTGGCCAGCCGGCGTGGCGGGGAGGCGCTGATCATCGACCCGGTGCTGGAGAAGGTGGACCGCTACCTCCAGTTGATGCGTGAGCTCGACCTGCGATTGGTCAAGGCGGTGGATACGCATCTCCACGCCGACCACATCACCGGGCTTGGCGCCCTGCGCGACCGAACGCACTGCATCACCGTGATGGGGGAGCAGAGTTCGGTAGACGTGGTCTCGATGCGGATTTGCGAGGGTGACAAGCTGACGATTGAAGGAATCAGCCTCGACGTGATGTACACGCCGGGTCATACCGATGACAGCTACAGCTTCCTCATGGCCGACCGCGTCTTCACCGGGGATACGCTGCTGATCCGCGGCACAGGGCGGACGGACTTCCAGCACGGTGATCCGCGGGCGCAATACGACAGCCTGTTCAACAAATTGCTGCGCCTGCCCGAGGAGACCCAGGTGTTTCCCGCGCACGACTACAAGGGCGATACGGTCAGCACGATCGGCGAGGAGCGCCGCTTCAATCCGCGGCTGCAGGTGAAATCGGTGGACGAGTACGTCCATCTCATGAACAACCTCAACCTTGCCAATCCCAAGATGATGGATGTCGCCGTTCCCGCCAACATGCGCCAGGGCCTGGCGCAGGCGGAGGTCGCGCGCCAGGGCTGGGCGGTGACGGCCGAGGAGGCGCGGGGGCTGCTGGGTTGCAGCAACGTCGTGCTGGTCGACTTGCGTGAACGCGGTGAACGCGAGCGCCATGGCACCATCGCCGGCGCGCTGCATGCGCCCTACCCTGACTTGCAGGAGAACCTCAGCTCCGGTGGTCTGCTGCACGAGCTCGCGAGCGCCACGGGACGGCAGATCATCTTCTTTTGCGCGTTCGGCGAGCGCTCTGCGATGGCCGTGCAGGCGGCGCAGGATGCTGGCCTGTCCTCGGCCCGACATATTCATGGCGGGATCGAGGCATGGAACAAGGATAGGCCCTGACGTATCCCGCGCGATCGCGCGGCTACTTCACGGTCCAGTTTGACCCGATGTCGAGGCTAAGCCTCACCGTATTATGACACAATTCCTTCTTCCGGCCATGACGCAATCCTGCAGCCGCGAGACTGCGCTCAATATGTCGCCGAGATACCAGCCGATGGCGATCAATAGAGTTATAATTCCCAATGCCGCGAGCGCCGCACGCCGATTGGGAGGGTCTTCGTCTGGTTCCGGGTCTGACATCGATGTCTCGGTTGACAGGGGCAGGTGGCGCGTCCACTTGGCAGCATGACTCGCATCGCCGCAATCGTCATCTGTCTGCTCGTGCTCGCGACGGCGAGCGCATCGGCCGCGCAGAGCCGCTTTTTCAGAACGTCCGATGACGTGCGGCTGCATTACCTCGAGGCCGGTCATGGTCAAACGATCGTCCTGGTGCCGGGTTGGACGATGCCCGCCTGGATCTGGCAGAATCAGATCGACTATTTCGCGCGCAATTACAGGGTGATCGCGCTCGACCCGCGCGGCCAGGGCGACAGCGCGATCCCTGCCACCGGCTATGACCATCGCCGCCGCGGGCAGGATATTGGCGAGCTGATCGCGAGCCTCGGCCCGGCGCCGGTGCTGCTGGTCGGCTGGTCTCTGGGCGTGCTCGACAGCCTCGCCTATGTGCATGAGAGCGGCGATGGGCGGCTGGCCGGGCTGGTGTTGATCGATAATTCCATCGGCGAGGACCCGCCGCCGGCGCCGCCCGCGCAGCCGATGAAGCCGGGGCCGAAGCTGCCGCGCGAGGTGATGATGCGTAATTTCGTCCGTGGCATGTTCGCCCGCCCGCAACCCGCCGCCTGGCTCGACCGGCTGACCGAGACCTGCCTGCGCACGCCCGATCCGGCGGCCAAGGCGCTGCTTGCCTATCCCGTGCCGCGCACCTACTGGAAAGAGGCGGTCTACGCGACGCAGCGGCCGGTGCTCTATCTGGTGCGGCCGAAATTCGAGGGGCAGGCGGGCAATCTCGCCGCGCACCACAAGACGGCCGAGACGGTGGTGCTGCGCGATGCCGGGCACGCGCTGTTCGTCGACCGGGCGGAGCAGTTCAACGACCTGCTGGGCGGCTTCATCAAGCGGCGGATCTGGCATTGAGCACCAAGACCGTGGGCATGGTGCCGCTGTTCCTCGTCTCGATGGCCACAGTGGGCTTTGAGATCGCGCTGACGCGGTATTTCGCGGTCGCGAAATGGTCGGAATATGGCTACTGGGTGATCTCCCTGGTGCTGGCCGGCTTCGCCTTCTCGGGCGTG
>CAIWAJ010000049.1:0-4139 GCA_903910565.1 uncultured Rhodospirillales bacterium | reverse complement strand
GTGATCAAGTTCGAGGGGCATTACCACGGGTGGTTCGACAATATCCTGTGGTCGACCACGCCGCCGGCCGGGGCGAGCGGGCCGGTGGCGGGGAGCAAGGGGCAGCAGACCACGACCGACGAGATCGAGGTGCTTCCGTGGAATGATCTCGCGACCCTGACCGCGCGGCTCGCCCACGGGGATGTGGCCGGCGTGATCATGGAATCGATCATGTGCAACCAGGGGGCGATTTTGCCGGGGGCGGGATACCTGGAGGGGGTGCGGGAGGCCTGCACGAAATATGGCACCGTGCTGGTGTTCGACGAGGTGATCACCGGGTTTCGCGTTGGGCCGGGGGGCGCGCAGGGGTTGCTTGGGGTGACGCCGGATTTGGCGACGTTTGCGAAGGCGATCGCCAATGGGTTCCCGGTGGCGGCGATCGGCGGGCGGAAGGATTTGATGGAGTTGATGACGCAGGGGGTGGTGCATGGTGGCACCTATAACGGCCAGGCGGTGGCGATGGCGGCGACGGTGGCGGTGTTGAAGCGGCTGCGGGACCCGGGGGTGCAGGCGCTGATGGCGGCGCGGGGGACGCGGTTGATGGAGGGGATGCAGGCGGCGTTCGACAAGGCGGGGATTCCGGCGGTGGTGGCGGGGCTTCCGCAGGTGTTCCATGTCGGGCTTGGGTTGACGCAGAAGGCGCGCAACTGGACGGACCTGCACAAGATGGATCGGGCGCGCTATGTGAAGTTCACCGCGACGCTGGTGCGGCACGGGGTGCGGGCGTTGGAGCGGGGGGCGTGGTTCCTGTCGACCGAGCATGATGACGATGTGATCGACGCGACTTTGGAGGCTGTGGCGCGGTCGTTGAAGGAAATTTGATTCGTTATCGTAACAAAATAGGCGCGCAAAAGCCCCGCCCATCGGGCGGGGAGTCCGCCGGTTTGGTGGTACATCGGCGCCATCGTGTGGCCGCGGGGCGGGTGATGGGGACCGGGCGGGGGCTGGGGGGATTGGCCGCTGCGCTGGGACGGGGGGCCGTACGGAGTACGGGCGTGGGTGCCGGGGCTATGGTGGCGGCGGCGAAGGCGTCGCGCAGGCGGGTGAGTTCGGCGAGGGCGGCGCGCAGGGCGCGGTGCTCGGGATGCTCCGCCGGGAGGGAGGCGGCCTCGGCGTGCATGTGGATGAGGAGGTCGGCCAGCATCGCGTCCAGAATCAGGAGGAAGCGGACGGCGAAATTGCGCCAGGCCTCCTGATTCTGGGTGTGCCGGGACGACATAGGGTGGGGCTCCTGGGTTGGGTTGTCCGCAATATAGGACAACCATCCAGGAACGTCAAGAACAAATTACGAACTTTGTGAAAAAATGATGCGCGGGCTACTGTTTCCTGATGTTCCAGAAGGAGAGGTAGATGCCGTGGGTGATGCCGGAGATGGCGGTGCGGTAGGCGAAGGGCTGGCGGTACTGGCCGAGCAGCAGGCTGGGCAGCTCCTGCCAGAGGGCCTGGGAATAGGCGTCCCGCTCCGCCGCGCCGGGGGTATCGATCATCCCGGCGCGCAGGGCCTCCAGCCGGTCCGAGCAGGGCCAGCCGACGTAGTTGTTGCCGTCGCAGCGGGCGTCGATGATGATGCTGGTGGTGGGCTGGCTGAAGGTGGCGACATCGCCGCCGGACTGGAAGATGTTCCAGCCGCCCTTGGCCACCGCATCCTTGCGCGCGCGGCGCACGACGAGGGTGCCCCAATCCGAGGTTTGCAGATCGACGTTGACGCCGATGGAGCGCAGGCGGGCGGCGGTGACCTGGGCGAGGGCGCCGATGAGGGGGATTTCGTCGGATGACAGCACGACGATCGGTTCGCCGTTGTAGCCGGCCTCTTTGAGGAGTTGTTTGGCCATTTCGGGGCTGGGCTTGCGGTAGGGGTCGGCGCCGGCCTCGGTGGAGTTCGGCACGCCGCAGCCGAACCAGGAGAAGCATTCCTGCCACCAGGCGGGATCCGCGGTGAAGGCGGCGGCGAGATAGTCCTTCTGGTCGACCAGCATGGCGAGCGCGCGGCGGGCGCGGACGTCATTGAAGGGGGGCTGGAGGGTGTTCATGCGCAGGAAGGCCATGTTGCCGGGCTGCAAGCTCGGCTCGACGACGATATCCTTGCGGCCGGCGAGGGACTGGATGCCGTCATGCGGGAGCTGGTCCAGCAGGTCCACCTCGCCTTTGACGAGGGCGCCGACGCGGGTTTGCAGATCGGGGATGATGTGCCACTCGACGCGATCGACGAAGACGCGCTTGCCGCCGGCCTGGCCGTTGGCGGGCTCATCGCGGGGGACGTAGTCGGTGTTCTTGGTGAAGCTGAGCTTGGCGCCGGGCACCCAGGCCTTGGCATCGAAGATGAAGGGGCCGGAGCCGAGGGTGGTGGTGAGCGGCTTGTCGCCGGCGGCGGCGAGATCCTCGGCGCGCATGACCACGGCGCCGCCGGCGGCGAGCGCGTTCTCGGTGTAGGCGAAGGGTTTGGGGAAGACGATGCGGAAGGTCTCGGCATCGACCGCCTCGAAGGCGGTGGCGCGCTTGAGCATGAGTTGCACCAGCGGGTCCTGCTTGCCGCCGCGGATGATGGAGGCGACGACGTCGGCCGCGGTGAGCTTCTGGCCGTTGGTGAAGCGGAGGTTGGGGCGGAGCGTGAAAGAGTGGGAGAGGCCGTCCGGCGAATGCTCGGCGCGGCCGACCATTTGGGGCTGGGCGCGCATTTGTTCGTCGTAGCCGTAGGGGGTGTCGTAGATCATGCGCGCGAAGATCTGCGTGATGGTCGCCGCGGTGATGTGGGGATCGAGCACGCGGAGATCGGCCTGGGGGACGACGCGGAGGACGGTTTCGGCCTGAGCCGCCGGTGCGGCGAGGAGGAGGGCGGCGAGGAGAAGACGGCGCATGGGGAGCCTCCTTGGATGAGCGGGGGATAGTCGGGGAAAGGGGGAGGTGGGTCAAACCGGTGGACGCTGATCGGCGCGTTTGCATGGAAAGCCGCATCATTTGATGCTATACGCGTGCCTCAGACAGGTAAGTGAAGCCCATGCGCACCACTATTGCCCTCGATGACGAGCTTGTCGCCACTGCGAAGGCCTATGCGGGGATCAGCGAGACGTCCGCACTGCTCCGTGAGGCGTTAAAGGCGTTGATCGCCCGCGAAGCGGCGGCGCGGCTGGCGCGGCTGGGCGGGAGCGAGCCCGGGATCACGCCCGTGCCACGGCGGCGCCCGCGCGCGGCGTGATTTTGGTCGATACCTCGATCTGGATCGACCATTTTCGCCGCGGCGAACCGGCGCTGGTCGAGATGCTGCTGAGCGATCGCGTCTTGCTGCACCCCTTCGTGCTCGGAGAACTCGCATTGGGTAGCGCGGGGTTGCGGCCAGCAGTTTTGGAAGACCTGCGCAATCTGCCGCGTGCGCCGGCGGCGCATGATGACGAAGTGCTGCATTTCATCGCTGCCAACGCACTGCATGGGCTGGGGATCGGCTACGTGGACGTACATTTGCTCGCAGCGACGCGGCTGAGCCGGGGGGCGGTACTTTGGTCGCGGGACAAGCGCCTTCATGCGGCCGCAGTGCGGTTCGGGCTGGCGGCGAGGATTGCCGATGGGGAGGTCCGCCATTGAATGCTCGTCGGTGGCTGGTGCGGTGCAGCGGGGCCTGGCGGCATCCGTGCGGGACATGAGCAGGCGGGCGAGGGCGCGATATGACGAAGAAACTTGAGGAGGTCCCGGCTTTCGCCGATGGGGCGGAGGAGCGGGCGTATTGGGAGACGCATGATTCGGCCGATCACATCGATTGGTCGGCAGCCCAGCGCGTGCGGCTGCCGAATTTGAAGCCGACGACGACGGCGATCTCGCTACGGGTCCCGGTTGGGTTGTTGGAGCAGATCAAGATCGAGGCCAATCGGCGGGATGTGCCGTATCAGTCGCTGATTAAGATGTGGTTGGCGGAGAAGGTGGGGGTGTGATTGAGCGGGCTGGCCGGCGGGGAAAGCGCAGGCGCATTACTCCGACATTTCCCATATGCCCGGCCCATCCGGACATCTTGGATGAACCATAACCGCGGTTCCCGGCGGCGAGCAATACCGGCGGCCCCGTGACCGCGGTGTTCGCCACGTGACCGGCGCTGTGTTCGCCATTTCGACGCG
>CAIWAJ010000048.1:0-7860 GCA_903910565.1 uncultured Rhodospirillales bacterium | reverse complement strand
ATTTCAGGTCGTCGGCCGACTCGGAAGGGCCGATTCTGATCGGTGGCAGCCTCTCGGGCTCGGCCACCGTGATGAGTCTTGGGTCGACGCTGCCGGCGAGCCTGTCTGGCTTTGGGTCGATCAACATCATCGGCAGCACTGCCGGCGCCACTTACAATGCGAACGGATTGGCGGTGAATGTCGGCACTGCCAACCAAGGTGCGACATTCTCGGGTGCGGCGTCGGTCACCTACAACAAGGCTTGGCCGACTCCCTTCAACACGATGTGGCAGCAACTCACATCCTTGTCTGCGACATTGTCTCTGCTCTAGAAAACCACCGGTTCTTCACTGAACGGCAGCGCCTTCACCGCCGGCGCGGCCACCGTCGATGGTGTGTCCAACGTTGCGGTGCTCAACCTGACGGCCGCGCAACTTGAAGCTGTCGGGAATCCAACGATGAACCTTGGCAGTGCGAGCATATTCATAATCAACGTCGACACGTCGGGCACCGGAGGTAATTATACTCCGGCGGGCGGCACCAACTTCAATGGGCAGGCCTACGCAGGAAATGTGCTGTGGAATTTCTATAACGCCACGAGCATCGGTATCACGACTGAATTTGGCGGCACAATCATCGCGCCTGGAGCTGCTGTTTCCAATTCGGGTCCGATCGATGGCGGGCTTGTCGCCGGCAGCTTTAGTGGAAGCGGCGAATTGCACTACAAGCCGATGTCGACCTCTGGGATCAATCTGGTGAACGCGGCCAGTTCGCCCGTGCCTGAACCCGCCAGTATTTACCTGCTGCTTGGCGGAATTGCCGCCCTGGCCGATGCACGCCGGCGCGCCGGCAAGGCTATTTAAAACACGTCTTTCAGCGCGCACGGCAAAAAATACTTGCGAAACGGTGAATTGCGCAGTTGTTTCAGCGCAGCGGATGAGTGTATCGACTCGGTTAATATCGAAGTCGCCTGATGCACTTGTCGTCATGCGCGTCAGCCGGCCAACCAGGCCGAAAAGAATTGGGTCAGCACTATTGTGACAGACGAGCAAATTCCTCCCGACGAATCTTCAGCGGCGCCGGTTGACCAGACAGAAGCGCGCATGCGGCGCGCCCTCGAGCGGATCGGCGGCAAGCCTCAGCGGGAGGCCCGCGGCCAGCAGCCATCGTTTTCCGCAACGCCGACTGGTCGAGGTAGCCAGGACGGGCAGAAACGCAGGTTTGTGCGTGACGGCGAGGTGCCGGTGATGGTTGTCTCCGGCACGCGGTCCGCCGAGGCACCGGCGCAGCGTCGCGGGTCGAGCGGCCCGGTCAGCGAGCAGCTCGACGCCGTGCAGGCAGCGCTCCGTCTCGAGCGTAGTGCGCATGAAGCCGCCGAGCGGTCGCTGCGTGAGGCACAAACCGTAATCCAGGATCTGCGAACTAAACTCGGCCATATCTCCATGGCGCGGGACGAGGCGATCGAGGCGGCCAAGCGGGCGGATGCATCGCGCGCGGCTCTTGCGAGCGAGCTTGATGCGCTCAATTTCCGCCTCGCCAACGAGGTTTCCGGCCGCGCCCGGGCAGAGCGCGCTGCGCAGTCGCTCGGTGCAGTGGTCGAGGAAGCGCCCCCCGCGCCCCCCCCAGCCGAGGTACCGCCGCGCCGCCGCGGTCGGCCGCCCAAGAATGAGGTCCGGCCCGTCGTCGAGGTGGTGCCCAAGCGCAAGCCTGGCCGCCCGCGGATCGAGCGTGAGCTGGAACCCATCAAATGGTGGTTGCCCAAACACGGCAAGTCGAAGGGCAAGTAGCCCGCGCATTGCAGAGCGAGACCGACGAATTGCCGCGGGAGTAATTCCACTTCCGCCTCCGATGCTCTATGAGACGCTCCGAACAGCGGTGAGGGCACGTCGCCCAACGCCGGAAATCGTCCAAGGAGACGTCCAAGCATGCCGAAGGTCACGTTCATCGAACACAACGGAACCGCCCATACCGTCGAGGCGGCCAACGGCGAATCGCTGATGCGCGCAGCGGTGGATAACAACGTCCCCGGCATCGACGGTGACTGCGGCGGCGAGTGCGCTTGCGCCACCTGCCACGTCTATGTCGAGGCGGATTGGTGGGAGAAGGTCGGCGGCCGCACCGAGACCGAGGAGACCATGCTCTCCTTCGCCGCTGCCACCAAGGACAACTCCCGCCTTTGCTGCCAGATCATGATGAGCGACGCGCTCGACGGGATCGTGGTGCACACGCCGGATGGGCAACACTGATTTCATCGCGATGCCGCGCCGTTTCTGCTAGAACGGCGCCATCGTTTCTTGAGGTCAACCGGGCGCGCGCGCCCGAGGGAGAACTGCAATGAACCATATTTCCATGGACGCGGTGCGGGCTGCCGAAGCGCGCGCCTGGTCGACTCCGCTGGCTGATCTTGCACCGGCCGATCCGCAGCTGTTCAAGGACAATGCGCAGTGGGCGTATTTCGAGCGCCTGCGCAAGGAAGACCCGATCCACTTCACCCGTGACAGCGAGTTCGGGCCGTACTGGTCGATCACCAACTACAAGGATATCATGGCGGTGGACACCAACCACAAGGTGTTCTCCTCGCTCTCCACCCTCGGTGGCATCTCCATCCGCGATCAGCGCGCCGATTTCCCGCTGCCGATGTTCATCGCGATGGACCCGCCGATCCATGACGCGCAGCGCAAGGTGGTGAGCCCTATCGTGGCGCCGGGCAACCTCGCCATCCTCGAGCAGACCATCCGCGAACGCGCCCAGACCATCCTGGACGCTCTGCCGCGTGGCGAGACGTTCGATTGGGTGGATCGCGTGTCGATCGAGCTCACCACGCAGATGCTGGCGACGCTGTTCGATTTCCCCTTCCATGACCGCCGCAAGCTCACCCGCTGGTCGGACGTGGCGACTACCATCGCCGGCCCCGGCGGTCTGGTGGAGACCGAGGAGCAGCGCCAGGCTGAGCTGCGCGAATGTGCGGGTTATTTCATGCAGTTGTGGAACCAGCGGGTGAACGCGCCGCCCACCACTGACCTGATCTCTATGCTCGCCCATGGCGAAAGCACGCGGAACATGACGCCGCAGGAATTCCTCGGCAACCTGATCCTGCTCATCGTCGGCGGCAACGACACTACGCGCAACTCGCTCACCGGCGGGCTCTATGCCTTCAGCAAGTTCCCCGAGCAGTATCAGAAGCTGCGCGCCAACCCGGAACTGCTGGACAGCGCGATCCCCGAGATCATCCGCTGGCAGACCCCGCTTGCCCATATGCGCCGTACTGCGGTGTCGGACATCGAGATCGGCGGCAAGCATATCAAGGCCGGCGACAAGGTGATCATGTGGTACGTCTCGGGCAACCGCGACGAGGAAGTGATCGAGAGCCCCAACGCGCTCATCGTTGATCGCGCACGCCCGCGCCAGCACCTCTCCTTCGGCTTCGGCGTGCATCGCTGCGTCGGCAACCGCCTCGCCGAGATGCAACTGCGCATCGTGTGGGAGGAAATCCTCAAGCGGGACCTCGATATCGAGGTGCTGGAGGAGCCGGAGCGGGTGATGTCGACCTTCATCAAGGGCTATATCTCGATGCCGGTGCGCATCCGGAACTGATGGCCGGATGACGTCTGTTGTCGTGGTGGGCGCTGGTCACGCGGCGATCCAGCTGGCGGCCTCGTTGCGGCAGGGCCGCTTCGACGGGCCGATCACCCTGATCGCCGACGAGGCCGGCCTGCCCTACCAGCGGCCGCCTTTGTCGAAGGCATTCCTCGCCGGCCATATGGACGAGCCCGCGCTCGCCCTGCGGCCGGTGAATTTCTACGCGGCGCAGAATGTGACGTTGGTCGAGAACGACCCCGCCACCGCCATCGACCGTGTGGGCCAGGCGGTGGTTACCGCGTCGGGCGCGCGGATCGGCTACGACCAGTTGGTGCTCGCCACCGGTGCGGCCAATCGGGCGCTGCCGGTGCCCGGTGCCGATCTGCCTGGGGTGGTTGGCCTGCGTAGCCTTGCTGAGGCGCGGGGGATGAAGGCCATCCTTGGCGATCTCAAGCGCGTGGTGGTGATCGGCGCCGGTTTCATCGGCCTCGAATTCGCCGCCGTTGCCGCCGAGCGCGGCATTGCCGTCACCGTGATCGAAGCGGCCCCGCGCCCGCTGATGCGCGGCGTCTCGGCCGTGATGTCAGACTATCTCGCCGCCGCCCATCGCGGCTGGGGCACGCGGCTACTGACGGGCACGGGCGTGCGGGCCATCACCGGCACTGGGCGTGCGGCGGGCGTTGAGCTTTCTACCGGCGAGATTGTGCCAGCCGATCTCGTGCTGGTCGCAATCGGCGTGGTGCCGAATACCGGCCTCGCCGCGGCGGCGGGGCTCGAGGTCGGCAACGGCATCGTCGTCGATTCGCTGCTGGCGACCGCGGACCCCGCGATTTCCGCCATGGGCGATTGCGCGGCCTTTCCGATGGAAGGGCAGGGGCGGATTCGCCTCGAATCGGTGCAGAACGCATCCGACCAAGCGCGTTGCCTCGCTGATCGTCTGCTCGGCAAGCCCGCCCACTATGCCAAACTACCGTGGTTCTGGTCGGACCAGGGGGCGCTGAAGCTGCAGATCGCCGGGCTTTCCGGCGGGCATGACCGAACAATTCTGCGCGGCGACCCGGCATCCGGCGCCTTCTCGGTGTTCTGCTACCAAGGCGCCAAGCTGCTCGCCGTCGAGTCCCTCAATCGGGCGCCCGACCACATGGCTGCGCGCCGTTTCCTCGCGGGAGCGGCTGCGGTGACACCGGAACAGGCTGCCGATCCGGCATTCGACTTGCGAACGGCGGATTAATTCGTCACACGGAGTCGACAGCGGCTTGCGTCGCATGGCAGCATCGCTGACGATGCATGCGCGCCTGAACGGCGGCACAGTACGAGGGGAACCAGCCTGACCATGTCCGGTGTATCAGCCGATCCACGCATGAGCTCGGCTCGCCGTCCGCCTTCGCGGGGGATGGAGCTGAGCTGGTCTGACCCGCGGCTGCGTGCCCTGGTCTGGCAGATCGTCATCGTCGGCGGCATTGCCGGGTTGATTTGGTACCTCGTCGCCAACACGATGAACAACCTCCAGGTCCGGCGCATTGCCACCGGTTTTGGGTTCCTTGATCGCGTCGCCGGCATCCCAATCGGCGAGCACTCCATCGAGTACGACCCTGCGGTCCATTCCTACGGCCGCGCAATTTGGATCGGCGTGCTCAATACGCTGCGGGTCTCGGTGGTCGGCATCATCCTCTCCACCATTCTTGGCACTCTGGTTGGCATCGCCCGGCTGTCGAAGAATTGGCTGCTCTCGCGCCTCGCTGCGGTGTACGTCGAGACCATCCGGGACATCCCACTGCTGCTGCAACTCTTCTTCTGGTATGCCATCGTCCAGGGTCTTCCCGCGCCTCGCGCCTCGCTCCATCCGGTGGAGGGCGTGTTCCTCTCCAACCGCGGCATCAAGCTGCCGCTGCTGCAATGGCAGGATGCCCATAGCTGGGCCTTCGCCGCCTTCATTCTCGGCTGGATCGGCACCGCCTCTTGGGCGCGCATGGCGACCCGCAAGCAGGAGGCAACAGGGATCCGCCCACGCGTTTGGCCGGCGGGGCTCGCATTGATGATCGCCTTCCCCGCTCTGGTCTGGGCCGCCCTCGGAGCGCCATTCGCGCTGGAGATGCCGGTGCTGCGCGGCTTCAACTTCGTCGGCGGCCTCACCATCAGCCCGGAATACGGCGCGCTCACCATCGGCCTGGTCCTCTACACCGCCTCCTACACCGCCGAGATTGTTCGCTCAGGCATTCTCTCCGTCGCCACCGGGCAGTGGGAGGCCGCCGGCGCCCTCGGCCTGCGCCCAGGCTCGGTGATGCGGCTGATCGTGCTGCCCCAGGCGCTCCGCGTGATCATCCCGCCGATGACCAGCACCTATCTCAGCCTGGCCAAGAACAGCTCACTCGCGGTCGCCATCGGCTACCAGGATGTCGTGTCGATCATCAACACCGTCCTCAACCAGACCGGCCAGGCGGTGGAAGGAATTGCGATGATCATGCTGGTCTACCTCACCATAAGCCTGTCGATCAGCCTGTTCATGAACTGGTACAACGCGCGCATCGCGCTGGTGGAGCGCTGAAACGATGAGCAGCACAACCATTGGCACCTCGACCGCCACGCGCACCCAGCCGCCGCTGCTGGTAGCTGGCCCGCTCGCCTGGATGCGGGCGAACCTGTTCAATTCCTGGCTCTCCACTGCCGTCACCTTGGCGCTGATCTATATCATCGCCCGTGCGGCCATTGGCTTCATCGACTGGGCTTTCATCCATGCCGTCTGGTCGGTACCGAAATCCGCGCAAGGCGTGATCGATCCCTCGGACTGCCGGAACATGAAGGGTGTTGGCGCCTGTTGGGCCGTCATTGGCGACAAGTGGCGCTTCATCCTGTTCGGCCGCTATCCGTTCGACGAGCAATGGCGCGCCGGCATTTGCATCGCCCTGTTCATCGCGCTCTTCGTGGTGTCCGCGATGCGCCGCTTCTGGCGCAAGGAACTGGCGCTGATCTGGATCGCCACCCTGTTCGTCATCGGCGTGCTGATGTGGGGCGGCGTGCTGGGCCTTGCCTTCGTGCCGCAGGACAGCTGGGGCGGCCTGCCGATGACACTGATCCTCGCGACCTTCGGTCTCGCCCTTGCCTTCCCGCTCGCCGTATTCGTCGCCCTCGGCCGCCGTGCAACCACTCTGCCAGCGGTGCGCTATCTCTGTATCGTCTATATCGAACTGGTGCGCGGCGTGCCGCTGATCTCCGTGCTGTTCATGGCCAGCGTGATGTTCCCGCTGTTCATGCCGGTCGGCCTGAACCCGGACAAGCTGCTGCGCGCCCAGCTCGGCATCATCCTGTTCGGTGCGGCTTATCTCGCCGAGGTCATCCGCGGCGGCTTGCAGGCGCTGCCCAAGGGCCAGTACGAGGCGGCTGATGCGCTTGGCCTCACGTTCTGGCAGAAAATGCGCCTCGTCGTTCTTCCTCAGGCTCTGCGCATGGTCATTCCGCCGATGGTCAACAACTTCATCGGCTCCTTCAAGGATACCTCCCTCGTCCTGATCATCGGCATTTTCGATCTGCTGACCGCCGCCAAGGTAGCCCTCGCCGAGCCGGTGTGGCAGGGCTACAGCACCGAGGTCTACCTCGTGCTGGCCATCATCTACTTCGTGTTCTGCTACTCCATGTCCCGCTACAGCCGCGGACTCGAGGCCGAGTTCGGCCGCTCCGTTCGGCGCTGAAGGAACCCCATCATGAGCCAAGCCGTTGCCACTGATACCCAACCCGCCATCGTTCTCGACAAGGTGAACAAGTGGTTCGGCGCCCTGCACGTCCTGCGTGATGTGACACTGACGGTTGCACAAGGGGAGCGCGTCGTTGTCTGCGGCCCATCGGGCTCCGGCAAATCCACCATGATCCGCTGCATCAACCGCTTGGAAACCCATCAGGAGGGCCGCATCGTCGTCGACGGCACTGAGCTGACCGACGACCTCCGAGCGCTCGATACCATCCGCCGCGAGGTCGGCATGGTGTTCCAGTCCTTCAACCTGTTCCCGCACCTCACCATCCTTGAGAACTGCACGCTGGCGCCGATTTGGGTGCGCAAGATGCCGAAGGACCAGGCCGAGGCGCTGGCGATGGAGTTCCTCACCCGGGTGAAAATTCCCGAGCAGGCCAAGAAATACCCCGGCCAGCTCTCCGGCGGCCAGCAGCAGCGCGTCGCGATCGCCCGCGCGCTGTGCATGCGCCCCAAGATCATGCTGTTCGACGAGCCGACCTCCGCGCTCGACCCTGAGATGATCAAGGAAGTGCTGGACGTGATGATCGAGCTCGCCAACTCCGGCATGACCATGGTCT
>CAIWAJ010000047.1:0-4331 GCA_903910565.1 uncultured Rhodospirillales bacterium | reverse complement strand
TACGGCGTCGACCAGGATGCGCCGGAGGCCGAGAAGATCGCCGCCGATGGCATCATCTCGGGCTCGGCGAACCATGACGTCGGCGATGTGAACCAGTATCCCAACTGCAAGATCATCGTGCGCATGGGCGTCGGCTACGAAAATCTCGACAGCAAGGCCTGGGGCGCCCGCGGCGTGCCGGTCTGCAACGTGCCGGATTACGGCACCTCGGAAGTGGCGGACCATGCGGTCTCGCTGATGCTGACGCTGGCGCGCGGCACCCACTACTACGCCACCAGGCTCGCCGCCGATCCCGTGGGCAATTGGGGCTGGGCGCCTGGCGCGCCCTTGATGCGCCGGCTGCGCGGGCAGACCTTCGGCATCATCGGCCTGGGCCGCATCGGCATGGCCGCCGCGCGGCGCGCCAAGGGCTTCGACATGGACATCATGTTCTATGATCCGGAGCTGCCCAACGGGGTGGAACTCGGCGTCGGCTATCGCCGCGCCCGCAGCCTCAAGGAGTTGATGGAAGCCTCGGACGCCATCAGCCTTCACGCGCCCTATACGGACTCAACGCGCAACATCATCAACGCGGAGAGCCTGTCCTGGGCGAAGGACAATCTGATCCTCGTCAACACCGCTCGTGGCCCGCTGGTGGATCTCGATGCGCTGCATGACGCGTTGAAATCCAACCGCATCGCCGGCGCCGCGCTCGACGTGCTGCCCTCCGAGCCGCCGGTGCCGCTGCATCCGTTGTTCGCGGCGTTGCAGGCGGGGGAGCCGTGGATCAAGGATCGCCTGATCCTCACCCCGCACGCCGCCTTCTTCAGCCCGCCCGCCAATCTCGACATCCGCCGCAAGGCCGCCGAGGTGGTGCTGTACTATCTGCGGGACGGGCGGCTGACCAACTGCGTGAACGGGCATCTGCTGCGCCGAAACACGTGAGTGTATCAGGGAAAATCGTAGCTCAGGCTGTAGCGGTCGGCGCGGTGGCGGGCGATCGTCAGCTCCACCGGCGCGCCGGCCGCATCGCGCCACAGCATGCGGCTGACCAGCACCGGTCCACCTTCCTCGATCTCCAGCGCCCGGGCCAGCGCGGCATCGGCGAGTTCGGCGGTAACGGTGATGCGCGCACCGTGCAGGCGGATACCGAGGCGGCGCTCAATGGAGCGGAATACCACCACGTCATCGAAGTCAGCGCGGCTGAGCCGCACGCCGATCTCGGGCGGGAAATAGATGGTGATTTCGCTGAGCGGCGCGCCGGCGGAGAGCAGGCGGCCGCGCAGGCAATGCAGCTCGGTACCGGCATCGAGCCCGAACAGCGCCGCCGCCTCGGCGGAGCGGCGCGGGCCAAAGCTGCCAATGCGCAATTCGGCGCCCGAGGTCGCAGCTACCACATCCTCGATGCTGTTGAGCGGCCGGGCGGCGGGCAGGCGCGGCGCGCTGGCCAGCACCACGGCGGCCTTGGCGGCGCGCTTGCGGATCATCCCCTCCTGCTCCAGCTCGCGCAGGGCATGACGGACGGTGATCAGGCTGATGCCGAACCCCTCGGCCAGCGCCGCCTCGGTCGGCAGATCCGCACCCACGGCGATGCGCCCGGCAGCGATCGCCGTGCGCAGCTGCGCCGCCGCCTGGCGGTAGAGCGTGCCGCCGGCGCGGGTCAGGCGGCGCGGCGCGAAGGGGCGGGAGGCATGCATGCCGCCGTTCATATGACGAATTGGCGTCGGGAGTCATGAGGCCCGGCGCCGGCCGACGAACCAACACACAATCAAACCGGAGGACGTCCATGACATCACCACGCCGATCACTGCTCGCCTTGGGGGCGGCGCTGCTGCTCGCCCTCCCCGTCGCCGCCCAGGCCCAGGCGCCCGAGGATATCGTCAAGGCCGGCAAGGTGGTCATCGCCATCGACACCACGGTGCCGCCCTATGGCTCGCTCGACACCTCGATGCAGCCGACCGGCATGGATGTCGAGCTCGCCCAGCTCGTCGGCAAATCGCTCGGCGTGCCCGTGGAATTCGTCACCGTCACCTCGCCCGGCCGCATTCCCGCGCTGCTAACCAAGCGGGTGGACCTGGTGATCTCGATCTTCTCCATCACCGCCGAGCGCGCGCTGCAGGTGGATTTCTCCAACCCCTATGGCGGGCAATCCACCGTGCTGCTGGCCCCCAAGGGCCGCAAGATCGCCGGGCCGAAGGATCTGGTCGGCCTCAAGGTCGGCGCCACGCGCGGGGCCATCGAGGACATCGTGCTGACCGAGATCGTCAAGAACAACCCGGGCATCACCTATCTGCGCTTCGATGACGGCCCGTCCTGCGCGCAGGCGATGCTGTCCGGCCAGATCGATGCCATGGGCGGCGGCGATTACGGCGAGATCTATCTGCGCAAATCCGCCAGTGGCGACGAGTTCGAGCAGAAATTCGTGCTGCGGCCCAACTACTTCGGCATCGGCATGCGCAAGGGCAATCCCTCGCTGCTGCACTGGGTGAACACGCTGCTGTTCACGCTGAAGAACGACGGCACGCTCGACCGGCTGTCCATGAAATACCGCAACAAGCCGATTGGCGACCTGCCTCCGTTCTGAACAACAGGTACTGAGCGATCCGTGGAATATCAGTTCGACTTCGGGCCAGTGCTCGCGCGCTGGCCCGAGCTGGTGCAGGGCACGCTGCTCACCATATGGCTGACGCTTGCGGCCACCGCGATCGGGCTGCCGATCGCGGCGGTGCTGGCGGCCACGCGCACCTACGGGCCAAAGCCGCTGCGTTGGCTGGTCGGTGCTTATGTCGAGCTGATCCGCAACACGCCCTTCCTGATCCAGCTCTATTTCGTGTTCTTCGCCATGCCCGGCCTTGGCATCCGCCTCACTGCCAACCAGGCGGCGATCCTGGCGATGGTGGTGAACCTGGTGGCCTATGCCGTGGAGATCGTGCGTGCCGGGCTGGAGGCGATCCCGCGCGGGCAGATCGAGGCCGGACGGGCGCTCGGCATGCGGCCGATCCGCATCCTCCGGCATATCGTGCTCGGTCAGGCGCTGCGCATCGTCTATCCGTCGCTGGCCAGCCAGTTCGTGCTGCAACTCCTGGGCTCGAGCCTGGTCTCAGCCATCGCGGCCGAGGAGCTGACGGCTGTGGCGAACAACATCATGATCGTCACCTTTCGCAATTTCGAGGTGTTCGGAGTCGTCACCGGCATCTACCTCGTGTTGTCGCTGGCCTTCCGCGGCTTGCTGGGCGGTGTCCACCAGCGCGCCTTCCGCTGGGAGGGCTAAGGCGATGCTGCGCGATTTCGGCCCCAACGAGTTCCTCTTCCTCGTCACCTCCGCGCGCTGGACGGTGGTGCTCTCGCTGCTCGCCTTCGCCGGCGGCGGGCTGCTCGGCCTCGTCATTGCGCTGATGCGGGTGAGCCCGTGGCGGCCGCTCCGGCTGGCGATGGTCGGCTACATCCAGGTGATGCAGGGCACGCCGGCGCTCATGCAGCTGTTCCTGATCTACTATGGCATCGGCTTGTTCGGCATCCGGCCGGATCCATGGACCTCGGCCGCCTACGCCTTCACCGTATCCTCGTCCGCGTTTTTCGCCGAAATCTGGCGCGGCTGCATCGAGGCCATCCCGCGCGGCCAATGGGAATGCGCCCGCTCGCTCGGCCTGCGATTTCCGCTGATCCTGCGGCTGATCGTGTTGCCCCAAGCCTTCCGCATCATGATCCCACCAACCATCGGCTACATGGTGCAGATCATCAAAGGCACCTCGCTGGCCTCGCTGGTGGGCTTCACCGAACTGGCCCGCGCCGGCCAGGTGATCAACACCATCACCTTCGAGCCGGCCCGCGTGTTCGGTTCGGTGGCGTTGATCTACTTCGTGCTATGTTGGCCGCTGTGTTATTTGTCGCAACGGCTGGAAGCGAGAATCGCCCGCACCCGCGGGGATGCCGCCAGCCTCGCCTGATCCCGGAGCGCCCGCATGCATTTCCCCCTCACCGAGCACGTCACCCGCAGCGCCCGCCACACCACCACCTATCTCGCCTGTGGGCCGGAAACCGGCACACCGGTGATTTTCGTGCATGGCTGGCCGGAACTCGCAATCTCCTGGCGCCACCAACTGCCGGCGCTCGCCGCGCTCGGCTTCCGCGCCATCGCGCCGGATATGCGGGGCTATGGCCGTTCTGCCGTCTATCCGCGCCACGAGGACTACGCGCTGCAACACAGCGTGGCCGACATGATCGAACTGCTCGACAGTCTCGGCCACGAACGCGCGGTCTGGGTGGGGCATGACTGGGGCAGCCCGGTGGTGTGGAGCATCGCCACGCATCACCCGGAGCGCTGCCAGGGGGTTGCCAATCTCTGCGTGCCC
>CAIWAJ010000046.1:0-1716 GCA_903910565.1 uncultured Rhodospirillales bacterium | reverse complement strand
GGCGCTGGAGGCGAGTTTCGACCAGGCGACGCTGGCCGCCTACGTGAAGAACGGTGGCGCGGCGCCCTGATGGACAACGCGATTCACGAGGAATCCGAGCGGCTGGTGGTGTTCATGCCCTCCGGCCGCCGCGGGCGGTTCAAGGTCGGCACGCCCTTGCTCGATGCGGCGCGCACGCTCGGGGTCTACGTCGAGAGCGTGTGCGGTGGGCGCGGCCTGTGCGGGCGCTGCCAGATCGAGGTCGCCGAGGGGCATTTCGACAAGCTCGGCCTCACCAGCCGCGCCAGCCACCTCACGCCGCCCGGGGAGACCGAGGGGCGCTACCGCATTAAGCCGGGCCGCCGCCTCTCCTGCGCCGCCCGCGTGATGGGTGACCTGGTGGTGGACGTGCCGGCGGAATTCGCCGTCAACCGGCAAGTCGTCCGCAAGCGCGCCGAGACCCGCCGCATCGCGCTCGATGCCGCGACACGGCTGGTGACGGTATCGCTGCCGATGGCCGAGATGGAGCACCCGATCGGCGATGCCGACCGGCTGATCGAGGCGATCGAGGCCGCCGCCGGTTATCGTGGCCTGCGGATGGACACGCCGATGCTGATGCTGGTGCAGGACGCCATCGCCTCAGGCACCGTCACCGCCGCCGTGCACGAGGATGCCGACCGGCCGGTGGTGATCGCACTGTGGCCCGGCACGCATACCGGCCTGTTCGGGGTCGCCTTCGATATCGGCTCCACCACCATCGCCGGCCATTTGGTCGATCTCACCACCGGGCGCGCGGTGGCCTCGGCCGGGACGTCCAACCCGCAGATCCGCTTCGGCGAGGATCTGATGAGCCGCGTCTCCTATCTCATGATGAACCCCGATGACCGCTTCGCGCTGACCGACGCGGTACGTGGCGCCATCGCCACCCTGGTGTCGCGGTTGGCGGGGCAGGTCGGGATTCGCGAGACCGATATTCTGGAGGCGGTGTTCGTCGGCAACCCCGTGATGCACCATCTTTTCCTGGGCATCGACCCGCGCGCCTTGGGCCAGGCGCCCTTCGCGCTGGCGGTTTCGGGCGCGCTCCGTATGCCCGCCCGCGAGCTAGGCCTCACGCTCCATCCCGGCGCCCGCGTCTATCTGCCGCCCTGCATCGCCGGCCATGTCGGCGCCGATGCCGCCGCCGTGGCGCTGGCTGACGGGCCGCAGCACCATGACGAGGTGACGCTGGTGATCGATGTCGGCACCAACGCCGAGATCCTGCTCGGCAACCGGGAGCGCGTGCTGGCCGCCAGTTCTCCCACCGGCCCGGCCTTCGAAGGCGCGCAGATTTCCGCCGGCCAGCGCGCCGCCCCCGGCGCCATCGAACGGGTGCGGATTGACCCGGTGACTTTCGAGCCGCGCATCAAGGTACTCGGCGCCGACCCATGGTCGGACGAGGAGGGGTTCGCCGAAGCCGTGGCCGATATCGGCATCACCGGCGTTTGCGGCTCCGGCATCATCGAGGCGGTGGCGGAGTTGTTCCTGGCAGGGGTGGTGGCGGCGGATGGCACCATCAACCCCGTCGCCTCCGACCGCATCCGCGCCACCGGCCGCACCTTCGACTACGTGCTGTGGCGCGGCGAGATCGAGATCGCGGTGACGCAGACCGATATCCGCGCCATCCAGCTCGCCAAGGGCGCGCTCTATGCCGGGGCGCGGCTGCTGATGGATCATCTCGGGGTCGACCACGTCGATCGC
>CAIWAJ010000045.1:0-1875 GCA_903910565.1 uncultured Rhodospirillales bacterium | reverse complement strand
GCGCCGGCGGTGCCGGAAATCAGCCCCGCCGTCGTCACCGTCGCCGCGCCGCCCGTGATGTTGACGCCATAGCGGGCGCCCGAGATGGTGCCGCCCGCGAGGTTGGTGACGGCGCCGCCCGCGGTCAGCGTGACGCCATCGCCGAAATGTTGCACCGCGCTTTGGTAGGTGATCGTGCCGTCCAAAGTCCCAGTGATCGTCCCGGCGTTGGTAACGGTACCGGCCAGAGTTGATATGATGATCCCGGTATTGCCGGTGATCACGCCGCCGGCCTGGTTGGTGACGTAGCGCCCACCCGTGCCGGCCGAACCCGGCAGCCCCAGCTCCACCGCGACATAGCCCGCGGTGATGGTGCCTCCGGTCTGGTTGACCAGCGTCCCGCCGCCCACCGATCCGGCAAGCCCGAAATTGCGCCCGTTGATGAACCCGGCGTTCAACAACGTTCCCCCACCGCCGAACCGCACCCCGAAGGCGGAATAGGCATCGGCGCGCGAGGTGATCGTGCCGCCGGCACTATTGGTCACCACGCCGCCGGCATTCAGCAGCACGCCTGCGTTGATCCGGCCCGCATTGGCGATGCTTCCCGCCGCGCCCGTGATGTAGATCGCCGTTCCCCCGGCCCCCGACGCCACGTTCGTCGAGATGACCCCACTCGCGAGATTGGTGACGGTGCCGGCCGCCAGGTAGATCCCGCCCACCCCGTTGGTGGGCGCGACGGTCCCCGCGTTGTTGATGGTCCAGGTGCCGGACGCGGCGTAGAGGCCATAGGCATTCGCCACGCCGGTGATCGATACGCCGGGATTGATCGTCACCGGATTGGTGAATGGCGGGGCGGTGAGGAGAATGCCCACGTTTTGGCTGGTCGTGATCGTTGACATTCGTTCCCCGTTTCTTCGTGCGATTTATTGCGTGATATCAGTGCTGATCATCGGCCGCAACGCGGAGGTGGGTGCCATCCGGGCGCAGAGTAAAGCCTAAGCGAATAAAACGTTTTTGCTTCTTTTTTCAAAAAGAAGCGCTTCCTTTCTAATCCTCGTCATCCCGCGGCGTATGCCGGGCGATGACGTCCCGCTTGCCGACGTGGTTGGCGGGCCCGACAATGCCCTGTTTTTCCATCTGCTCGATCAGCTTGGCCGCGCGGTTGTAGCCGATGTTGAGGTGGCGCTGCAGGAAGGACGTCGAGGCCTTGCCTTCGCGGGCGACCACATCGACCGCCTGGTCGAACAGCGACAATTCGCCGCCATCGCCGGAGGCGCCCGAGCCGCCGCCCTCGTCGTCGCCGCCCTCGGGCGCCTCGGTGACTTCCTCGACGTAGTCAGGCTCGCCCTGCTCGCGCAGATGGGCCACCACCTTCTCCACCTCGTCATCCGACACGAAAGGCCCGTGCACCCGCATGATGCGGCCGCCCTGGGCCATGTAGAGCATGTCGCCCTGGCCGAGCAGCTGCTCCGCGCCCTGCTCGCCGAGGATGGTGCGGCTGTCGAACTTGCTGATCACGGTGAAACTGATGCGGGTCGGGAAGTTCGCCTTGATGGTGCCGGTGATGACGTCGACCGAGGGGCGCTGGGTGGCCATGATCACGTGGATGCCGGCGGCGCGGGCCATCTGGGCGAGGCGCTGCACGGTGGTCTCGATGTCCTTGCCGGCGACCATCATGAGGTCGGCCATTTCGTCGATGAACACCACGATGAGGGGCAGCGGCTCAAGCGCCAGCGGCTGTTCCTCGAAGACGGGCTGGCCGGTTTCGCTGTCGACGCCTGTTTGCACCTTGCGGGTGACGATCTCGCCCCGTCCGCGGGCCTGGCCGACGCGGTCGTTATAGCCGGCGATGTTGCGCACGCCGAGCTGGCTCATGGCGCGGTAGCGGCGCTCCAT
>CAIWAJ010000044.1:0-2697 GCA_903910565.1 uncultured Rhodospirillales bacterium | reverse complement strand
GTTCTCAAGTGAACGGAGTAAAAAAGACTTTTTGTTCCGTTCCATGCCGTTGGCCTACTCCCCACGGATAGTTGGAAGCGGTACATACCAATGGAATAAAAGTTTTTTGCTTCTTTTTTCAAAAAAGAAGCGCTTCCTCGCTTCCTGCCTCCCTGGAGTCCCCCGCCGTGAACGCCCTCTTCTCCCTCGCCGGCAAAGTCGCCCTCATCACCGGCGCCTCGCGCGGCATCGGCCTCGGCATCGCCAAGGGCATGGCCGAAGCCGGCGCCACCGTCATCCTCAACGGCTCCGACCCCAAGACCCTCGCCGAACCGGTCGCCGCCCTGCGCGCGGCCGGCCATACCGCCGACAGCACGGCCTTTGACGTCACCGACATCCCGGCCATGCAAGCCGCCATCCGCGCCGTGGCCGCCCGCCACGGCCGGCTCGATATTCTCGTCGCCAACGCCGGCACCCATGGCGCAGCACCCCTCGGCCAGTGGACGGAAGAAGCCTGGGACCGCGTGCAGGACATCAACCTCAAAGGCGTCTTCTTCGCCGCGCAGGAAGCCGCGCTGCTGATGATGGCGCAGAAATCCGGCAGCATCATCCTCACCGGCTCCATGACCGGCACCCGCGGCCGGCCCACCATCCACGGCTACGCCGCCTCCAAAGCCGGCGTCGGCGCCCTCGCCCGCACGCTCGCCAGCGAACTCGGCCCCCACGGCATCACCGTCAACGCCCTCGCCCCCGGCTATATCGTCACCGACCTCAACGCCCCCCTGCGCGCAGACACCGCCTTCGTCGAACGCATGACCAACCGCATCCCACTCCGCCGCTGGGGCCAACCCGAAGACCTCGCCGGCATCGCCATCTTCCTCGCCAGCCCCGCCGGCAGCTACATCACCGGGCAGGAATTATACGTCGATGGCGGTCTGGCCACGGCTTTGTAGGTTTGAGGAAGCAAGCGCTTCTTTTTTGAAAAAAAGAAGAAAAAAACTTTTATCCACTTTCTTTTTCCTGTCCAGATTGTTCCATAACTACTTGATATTGATTGTCATTTTTAGCGTCGAGACGCAATCCAGAGCCGCCGCCACACCAGCCGTGCCCCTTCGAATCTCAATGGCTGCGCCGCCTCCCGCGCAGCATGCGCCCGATGATGAGAAATTTTATATAACTATGAGTTTTTGTAATTGACATTTGGTGGCGAGGCTTCTATATCATCGCCATGAGCAACCCCGACCTTTCCCCCCTCCTGCGCGCCGCGGCAGCGGCGCGGCGACTGAGCGCCATCGCGCTCTGGTTCGCCGCGCTCTGCGCCCGGATTCTGCCCGGCGCGGCGCGGCGGCGTGAGGAAGAGGCGGCGGTCTGGCGCTACATTGAAGACACGATGGCCCGCTTCGCCGATCTGCTCGAACGCCACGCCGCAGGCGAGATCGAACCCCCGCGCGCAACCATGCCCCGCCGCCGGCGCTCGGACTCCGCCCGGAATCCCGGCACCACCCGTATTGTGCCCCGCGCGCCGCGCGCGCCTCGGATTGCCATTCGACAGGTCAAACCGCGACGCATACGCGCATGTCCACGTCCGGCAGGGGGCCAACCGCCCTTCTCCGCCTGCGCCTTGCCCCCCAAACCCATCCCTTCAAAAACAATCCCGAGGCATCCGCGGGAAACCTGCGCCCCATTTGTTTCGATTTATTAATAATACCGCCACCAAGCCCCGGAAAACTGCACCCCAAACGGATAAAAAATTTTTTGCTTCTTTTTTCAAAAAAGAAGCGCTTCCCCTTTCCTCCGCAGCAACCCTTCCGCCTCAGCCCCAATGGCGGCAAGCACCTCCGCCGCCGGCAACACTCGATCCATGATCCCGATCGCCTCACCGACGAACACGCCGGCGTCGTTGGTGCGCCCGGCGGCGACGGCATCCAGATAGTCGGCGCGGGCGGCGGTGGCGGCGGCGCGGTGGGCGTCTTCGTTGCCGTGCCAGCGCTCGACGAAGCCGGTGCGCAGCACGCGGCCGGTGAATTCGCCGGGCCAATCATAGCCGCGGGCGATATCGGCGGCGACCTGGCGGATGGTGGCGTCGCCATTGGCGGCGAGGGCGGCGTTCTGGTGGTTGGGGTGGATGAGGCATTCATTGGTCGCCCACAGGCGGGAGCCCATCACCACGCCATCGGCGCCGAGCATGAGCGCGGCGGCGAGGCCGCGGCCATCGGCGATGCCGCCGGCGGCGAGCAGGAGCGTGTCGGGCGATTCGCGGGCGAGCAGGTCGGCGACTTCGGGCACCAGCGTCATGGTGGCCCGCAACGCTCCGTGGCCGCCGGCCTCGGTGCCCTGCGCCACGATGATATCGGCCCCGGCGGCAAGGGCGGCGCGGGTATGGGCGATGGTCTGCACCTGGCAGATCAGCCTGGACCCGGCGGCGCGGATTTTCGGCACGAAGGGCGCGGGGTCGCCGAAGGAGAGAAACACCGCGGTCGGCGCATGGGCCAGCACGCGGTCGAGCAGCTCGGGCTGGTTGGCGAGCGACCAGGTGATGAAGCCGCAGCCGATCCGCACATTCCCGGCGGCGGCGAATTCGCGGTCGATCCAGGCGGGGTCACCATAGCCGGCGCCGATAAAGCCGAGCCCGCCGCCGGCCGTCACCGCGGCCGCCAGCTTGCCGCCGGCGGCGCCGCCCATGGGGGCGAGGAGGATGGGGAGTTGGATGCCGAGCGC
>CAIWAJ010000043.1:0-6418 GCA_903910565.1 uncultured Rhodospirillales bacterium | reverse complement strand
CGCGACCGTGGTGCATGACCGGCCCAGCGAATACCAGACCCTGGTGCGCCTGACGGTGGCGACCGAGCAGGGCGAGCGCAGCCTCTCCGGCACGCTGTTCGCCGGTGCGCGGCCGCGCATCGTGGAGATCAAGGGCATTCGGGTGGAGGCGGATTTCGCGCGCCACATGCTCTACGTCACCAACCAGGACAAGCCCGGCTTCATCGGCCGCTTCGGCGCGACACTGGCCGGTGCCGGCATCAACATCGCCACCTTCCATCTCGGCCGCGCCGATCAGGGGGGCGATGCGATCTGCATGGTCTCGGTGGACGAGAAGGTGCCGGAGGACGTGCTGGAGATGGTGCGCACCCTGCCGCTAGTGATGCAGGCCACCGCGCTCAACTTCTGAACACAAAAACGCCGCCGCCCGGGGCTCCCCCGGGACGGCGGCGCTTCAGTGGCTGATCAGGTGGCGTTGGCTTTGTCGAGGATCGGCTGGAACGCCTCGGTGGCCTTTTTCAACTCGGTCGCCGCATCAGCGCCGCCGACGATGTTGGTGAGGCCGACGCCGATGGTGTCGCGGAACTCGGTGACGGGCACGATCACCGGCAGGCCGGCGCGCGCGATGCGCAGGCTGGTCAGCGTGGCATCGAACCAGTCCTTGGGGAACTTGGCGTTGGCCAGCACCGCCGGGTCGTTATAGGCCGACGCGCGCGGCGGCGTGCCGGCCCCGGCGCGCAGGATCTCCTTCATGGAGTCCTTGCCGGCAGCGAACTGGCAGAAATACCAGGCGGCCTTCTTGTTCTTGGCGCCGGCAGGCACGCCGATGCCATCGATGAAGGTAGCGGTGTTGTGCGCGAAGGGGCCTTTGGGCACCGCGGCGAAGCCGACCTTGTCCGTTACGCGCGACTTGGCGGGATCGAGGAGCGGGGCGGAGAAGCCGATGCCGTCGAGCCACATCGCGGCGCGGCCCTGCATGAAGGTGGTCTGCGCCTCGTTCCAGTTGAAGCCGACCGAGCCCGGCGGGCCGCAGTCGCGCATCAGCTTTTGGTAGAACTGCGCCGCCTCGATCGCCTTGGGGCTGTCGGTGAGCAGCTTCTTGCCGTCCGCCGTCACGGTCTCCTGGTCCCAGCCGAGCAGGAACGTGTCGTAGAGCACCACGTTGGCGTTCTTCAGGCCGCGGCCGACGAAGCCGTAGACGCCCTTGGCGGGGTCGGTCAGCTTCTTCGCCATCGCGTACAGCTCGTCGAAGGTCTGCGGCGGGCCGCTGAAGCCGGCCTCGGCGAACAACGCCTTGTTGTAGAACAGGATGAAGAGATCCTGGTTGTAGGGGATCGCCGTCATCTTGCCGTCGGCGGCCTGGCCGACATTCATCGAGGGCTTTGAGAAATCGGCGAGGTCGAACTCGGGATTGGTGAGCGTCGCGTCCTTGATGTAGGGGTTGAGGTCCTCCATCCAGTGCGCCGCCTCGACCTGGCGCTTCTGCACGTGCATCGCAATCTGCAGCACGTCGAAGCCCGGCCTGCCCGAGGCCATCTCCAGCGCCGCCTTTGGCCGCTGCTGCTGCTCGGGGATCGACTCGAAGCCGACGCGGATGCCGGTGAGTTCCTCGAACGTCTTGAGGCTCGCCTTGGCGACGTCGGCGCGCGGGGAGAGCTGGTAGTTGACCTCGATCTTCTGGCCCTTGAACTGCTTCCAGTCGAACGCGGTGGCGGCACCGACCGATTCGACGATGGCGGGCGCGGCAAGCACGCCGGCAGTGGCGCGCAGGAGTTGGCGGCGGCGGATCATGGATGGTTCCTCCGTGATTTCTGGGCCTCGGGATGAGGCATTCCGGATAGTCTAGGCGCGGACAGGCGGTTGGGAAAGACGCGAGCCCGATCAGTCGTCGCGGTGAACACGCTCCATCCGCTCGTGGCGCTCCTGCGCTTCGATCGACAGGGTGGCGATCGGCCGTGCCTCAAGGCGCTTGAGGCCGATCGGCTCGCCGGATTCCTCGCAATAGCCGTACCCGCCATTCTCGACCCGTTGCAGCGCCTGATCGATTTTGGAGATCAGCTTGCGTGCCCGATCCCGCGTGCGCAGCTCAAGGGCGCGGTCAGTCTCGACGCTGGCGCGGTCGGTGATGTCGGATTCATGGATACCGCCTTCGGACAGGCTGGCCAGGGTTCCATCCGCCTCGCGGAGCAACTCCGCCCGCCATTTGAGCAGCTTCTGGCGGAAATACTCCAGCTGGAGCGGGTTCATGAACACCTCGTCGTCCGAGGGTCGGTAGTCAGGCGGCAGTGTAACCATCATGTGGTGGCGATCCTGCATCGTGTCGTCGTGCCCGCCGCGAGGCGGAGGGGGCGGCGAGTTCGGGCGGCTTATAACGGCGCGTTTACGGGGCGCCAAGGGGTTGGCGGAGAAATGTCGGCCTCACTGTCCTTTTTCATGCGGCGGTCATCGCGGAGTGTCCGCCGGCGCAGCGGCGGTGTAGCGCGCCAGTTCAACCCGCGCCCGCAACCGGATTGCGGCCACCGCCTCCGCCAGGCGTGGCTCGCGGGCCATTTCCGGCATGGCGGCGCACAGTGCTCCGAGCCGCGCCAGGCTGTCCTCCGCGCCGGGCCGGCCGAGCAAAGCCCGATGGATGGCCGCGAGTTCCGCCAGCAGGTCCTTCGCATGGCGCCGGGCCTCGCGATCTTCGACCGGCTCGGCCTCGTCCTGCAGCGCCAGCAGGGTGCTGAGAGATACCTCGGCCGCCGGCGCCGCCGGGGCGGCGGAAGCGGTGCTCTCCGCCGGCAGGTGGAAGGCAGCGCCGGCCCGCCGGCCCGCCGCGGCGCTGCCGGACAGGCGGGAGACCGGGCCGGCGGGGCCGATGATCGGCATCTCAGGCGCCATCGACCCGGCTATTCCGACCGGCCGGCATAATCTGCCGGGCAGCGCGGACGCAGGATTGGCGGAATTCCTCGGGATCGGGCTGGCACATCGTTTGCGATCCTTGCTCTCGGTGACATGTGATGCAGCGAATATGGCCGACAATGGTTGACGACATGCTACGACGGGGCGCGATGCTCGGCGTGCTGCTGCTGTCCTGCTGGTGCGGGGCGGCGGCAGGCCAGGTGCGGATCAAGGACATCGCCGATGTCGAGGGCATCCGTGACAACCAGCTCGTCGGTTACGGCCTGGTGGTCGGCCTCAACGGCACCGGCGACAAGCTTGATTCGGCGGTGTTCACCCGGCAATCCCTCATCGGCATGCTCGAGCGTCTCGGCGTCAACACGCGCGACCAGGAAAGCAAGCTGCAAACCAAGAACGTCGCCGCGGTGATGGTCACCGCGAACCTGCCGGCCTTCGCCCGCTCCGGCAGCCGGATCGACCTTGCGGTCTCCGCGCTCGGCGACGCCAAGGACCTCACCGGCGGAACCCTCATGGTCACGCCGCTCCTTGCCGCGGATGGCGAGGTCTACGCGGTCGCACAGGGGGCGATCGCCACCGGGGCGATTTCCGCCAAGGGCGCCGCCGGCTCCGTCACCAGGGGCGTGCCGACCGCCGGACGCATTGCCAACGGCGCCACGGTGGAGCGCGAGATCGGCTATCAGCTCGCCAACAAATCGGCCATCCGCCTCGGCCTGCGCAACCCAGACCTCACCACCGCGCGCCGGATGGCCGCTGCCGTCAACGCGGCACTCGGGGCCAACACGGCGCGGGCGACCGACCCGCGCACGGTGGCGGTGGAGCTTGGCGGGCGCGATGTCATCGAGGCACTGGCACGGATCGAGGAGCTGACGGTCAACCCCGATAATTCGGCGGTGGTGGTGATCGACGAGGCGAGCGGCACCATCGTGATGGGCGCCAATGTGCGGATCAGCACCGTGGCGATCGCCCAGGGCAACCTGACGATCAGGGTCACCGAGGCGCCGGAAGTCAGCCAGCCCGGGGCCCTGTCCGGCGGCAGCACGACGACGGTGAACCGCACCAACGTCTCGGTCGATGATGCGTCGGACAAAAAGCTCGGCATCCTCAGCGCCAACGTCACTCTGCGGGACCTGGTGGCAAGCCTCAACGCCCTCGGCGTCGGCCCGCGCGACATGATCAGCATCCTCCAGGCCATTAAATCGGCTGGTGCCCTTCAAGCGGAGTTGCAGGTGCGATGAGAGTGCTCGCCACCCCCCACGCGCCCGACCCAACCCAGCTTGCCTCGCCGCAAGGGCAGAAGCTGTGGAAGGCGGCGCAGGATTTTGAGGCGATGGCGCTCGGCGCCCTCCTGGAGCCGATGTTCGCCACGATCGATCAAAGCAAGGGCGTCCTGGGCGGCGGCAGCGGCGAGGAAAGCTGGCGCCCGATGTTGACGCAGGCAATGGCGAAACAGGTCTCGGCGGCGGGGGGGCTCGGCATCGCGTTGCCGGTGTTCAACCAGCTGCTGCGCCAGCAAGAGGCAATGAGGGCAACAGGATGACACAGGCAGGATTTCTCTCGGCGGTCGAGACATTGGCGGATTTGCTGGAGGCCGAGAACGGGGCGCTCGCGGCGATGGACTTTCCTCGTGTCGGCTGCCTCGGCGGCGCGAAAACCTCCGCGGTTGCTGCGCTGGCCGCGGCACGATCGCAGGTCAGCCCGGCCACACCCGTGCGCGATCCGAGGCTCCGCGCGGCGGTTGTGCGGCTGGAGGCGCTGACCCGGGCCAATCAGGCGCTGCTGCAACGCGCCATCGCGGCGCATCGTGAGGTGGTCGGCGTAATCGTCGGTGCCGCGCGCAAATCCGGCCGCGGCCCGGCGGGGCGCTACACCGCCCACGGGGCCAGCGCCGCGCCGGCACGCGGGCCGATCGCGATGTCTGCGCGGGTCTAACTCTGCTCGGGTCGATCTGGCCCAGGGCGGGCCGGCATGCTAGGCCGGTCCCATGCGGTGCAGCGACGACGAGGCGATTTGGCAGGGGGTTCTGGCGCGCGATCCGTCCGCCGTTTCCGCCATGCCGATTTACGCGCCGCTGCTCGGCGGGCCGCTGGTGCTCGGCCGCATCGCCCAGTCGCTGGATGGGCGGATCGCCACGCTGAACGGCGAGTCGTTCTGGATCAGCGGGCCGGAGGACATCCTGCACACCCACCGGCTGCGCGCGTTGTTTGACGTCGTGCTGGTCGGCGCCGGCACCGTGCGCGCCGATGATCCGCTGCTGACCACCAGGCGCTGCGAGGGGCCTTCGCCGGTGCGCGTGGTGCTGGATGCCGAGCGCCGGCTCACCCAATCCTACCGCCTGTTCCGCGACGGCCCGCCGACGCTGCTGATTTGCGCCGAGGAGCGCGCGGATGGCTCCCGCCACGGCGCCGCCGAGGTGGTCGGCGTGCCGCGCGGGGGCGGCGGGCTGGATCTCGCCGCGGTGCTGGCGGCGCTGGCGGCGCGCGGGCTGCATCGCATCTTCATCGAGGGCGGCGGCATCACCGTCTCGCGCTTCCTCGCCGCCGGACTGTTGGATCGCCTGCACGTCACTGTCGCGCCGCTGCTGCTCGGTGAGGGCATCCCGGCCTTCGCCTTCGCCGGCGTGTCGCGGCCGGAGGAGGGGATGCGGCTCACCTGGGACGTCTATCGCCTCGGCGCCGACGTGCTGCTCGACATTCCCCTGCGCGGAGCGGCGGCATGATCGCCCGCGCCTTCTGGACGGTCGCGGCGGGGCAGGGGGAGATCCGCGCCGAGGATTTACCGCCGCCCGCGGAGGGCGAGCGGCGGGTGACCGCGCTGGCGTCGGGGATTTCGCGGGGCACCGAGGCGACGGTGTTCGCCGGGCGGGTGCCGGAGAACCAATACGCCGTGATGCGGGCGCCGCTGATGGGCGGGGATTTTCCGTTCCCGGTGAAATACGGCTACGCCATGGTGGGTGATGCGGAGGGCGAGCGCGTCTTCGTACTGCACCCGCACCAGGACGTCTTCAACGCCCCCGCCGCCATGTGCATCCCGGTGCCTGATGTGGTGCCAACACGCCGCGCCGTGCTTGCCGCCAATATGGAAACCGCGGTGAACATCCTGTGGGACGCGGCACCCATGCCCGGCGAGCGTATTGCCGTGATCGGTGCGGGGGTGGTCGGGTTGCTGGTCGGCTACCTGATCAGCCATTTGCCCGGAACCATTGCGACGGTGATCGACATCGATCCTGGCCGCGAAGCCTTGGCCCGTGCGCTGGGCTGCGATTTCGCCCTGCCTGATACGGCACCTGCCGAGTGCGAACTGATCGTCCACGCGTCTGGCAACCAAGCCGGGCTGCGCGCCGCGCTGAGCCAGGCCACCTTCGAGGGGCGGATTGTCGAGGCGTCCTGGTATGGCGATACGGCGGTGACGCTGCCGCTGGGTGAGCATTTCCATGCGCGGCGGCTGCGGCTGATCTCCTCCCAGGTCGGCGCCGTTTCGCCCGCGATGCGCGGCCGGCGCAGCTATGCCGATCGCCGCGGCTTCGCCTTGTCACTGCTGG
>CAIWAJ010000042.1:0-19621 GCA_903910565.1 uncultured Rhodospirillales bacterium | reverse complement strand
GGCGGCGAATGGCTGGTTGCGGGCGAACCCGTGGCCAGCAATCCGCGACTGACTATCCCACAAGTCTGGCACGACTTCATCCGCCTCTGGGCTGCCTGCCGTGCCGGCATGGGCGGCCTGGCCCACTGGCCCGATCCAGGCGGTGTTGGTGATCAGGCGGCCTGGCTCGTCGATGCCTTCGCCATGTTGGCGGCGATCGATGCCCGGATCGACGATGTTACGCGTCGCGGGAGCCGTGGTCAGGCTGCGTGAGGGACAGCAAGAGCGCGCAGGGCGGCCTCAGGCTCACGATCGAGGATGCGCAATAGGGCTTGCGCCGTGGGGCTGGGCGCCACGCGCGCCTGCTCCCAATTCCGCAGAGTCGCCACAGGCACCCCAAGCGTGGCGGCAAACTTCTCCTGCGTCATGCCGAGCCGACGCCGGATGGTGCCTGGCAATGCGCCGAACCCACCTGTCGGCAACTGCGCATCTGGGTCCTCGCCATCTTCGATCATGTGGCGGCGGATATCCTCCTCAGTCGTGGCATCAACCTTCGCTCGGTCCATCTGCGTGCCCTTCGCCTTGATCTCCGCCAAGGTCATTCGAACGATTGCCATGCTGCTCGCTCCTGTCGGTTGGCTGAACGCACCGATATAATCCGGCGGACCTCGTCGCGGTCCGTATAGACGACGTGCAAGATTTGGGTCCCGCATACTCCAACCGCCCGAATCCGGACTTCACCGTAGTTCTGGCGATCATCAAGCCGTTCGACGACCCGCCCTTCAAAAATCATCGCTCCGTGGTCGAAGCCGATACCTCGCAGTGCCGAGTTCCGCTCATGCTTGGCCTCGTCCCACTCGAACTCCATGCTTCGATATACGCTTTGTGCGTAGCGACCGCAACCAGTTTGTCCCTGTGAGCATCCGGGTTCCGCAATATGCCAGCGCTGACTTCGATCCCACGTGGCGCGATCACCGATGCCATGAAGGCGGAGGCGCGCGCGGTCGCCGCCGGACTGCGCCGGGCCGTCGAGCGGACCGGCCGGCAGGTGCAGGAGGACCTCCGCGCCCAGGTCCGCGCCGCTGGGTTCAAGGACGGTGGCCGTGCCATGGCCAATGCCTGGCGGCTCAAGACCTTCCCGGCCGCGGGCGTCGTCACCTTCCACCCGGCGGCGCTGGTGTTCTCCAAGATGCCCGAGGCGGTTCAGGCCTTCGATCGCGGCGAGCCGATCGTTGCCCGCAACCGCAAGTATCTCGCCTTCCCGACCGCCTACAACGCCCGCGGTGGTCGGCGCAGCGCGGGCTCCCGTGGCGGCGTGCGCGTGACGACGCAGGAGATGATCGCCGCCGGCGGCCAGGCCTTCATTCTGCGCGCCAAGAGCAACCGCTCGGTGTTCCTGTGGTGCCTGCGGGTCAACGAGGCCCGCGGCATGAAGCAGCGCGGGCGCAACCGCATCCGGCTGTTTGTTGGTAACGCCACCGAGGTGCTGACCGGGCATCGCAAGGCGCAACAAGCCATGGCGCGCGAGGTGCGCGATCGCGGCTTCGTGCCGATGTTCGTGCTGGTGCGCCAGGTGGTGCCGCGCAAGCGCCTCGATGTGGATGGCGTCCGCGACCAGGCGGTTCCGCTGCTTCTGGCGAATGTCCTCGCGGAGTTGAATCCATCATGAGTGGGAGCACCCGCGTCGCCGCGATCCGGCTGTCGACCGAGGACCTCGACGCTGCGCGTGGCAAGTTCGAAGCGCTCGGCAGTCTCGGTGATCAGGTGCTGGACCGTATCACCCAGGCCGGCCAGCGGGCCTCCGCGGCCATGTCGGGCATTGCCGGCCCCGACGATGCCTTCGCGCGCCGGGCGGCGGACATTGCCGCCTATGGGGCCGGGCTCGACCGGCTGCAGGCCTCGTTCAACCCGCTGTTCGGCACCATGCGCCGCTACGAGACGACGCTCGCCGATATCGCGCAGGCCGAGCGGGTCGGCGCCATCGCCAGCGGGGAGGCCGTCGTCGCCCGGCAGCGCGCCTTCGCCAGCTACGAGCAACAGATCAGTGCCAACGCCGGCCTGGCCGAGAGCTACAGCCAACTCGGCATCGCCATGATCCGCCTGGTTGACGTCCAGCAGGCCGCCAATCGGGGTGCCGGCGTCGCGGCCCCGCTTGCGGGCGAGGCGCTGGCCGCCCGTGGGGCCGATGTCGCGGCCTATGGCGCCGAACTCGATCGCCTCCGGGCGAAATTCGATCCCCTGTTTGCGGTCTCCCGGACCTACGAGACCACCCTCGCCGAGATCGCCCAGGCCGAGCGGGTCGGGGCGATCTCGGCCACCGTTGCCGCCCGGGCGCGCGAGGCCGCCACCAAGGCGTTCGCGGACGCGGCCGCGCCGACGGGAGTGGCTGCCTCCGCCACGGCAGTGCTGGCCAGCAAGACCGTCGAGGCTGCCAAGCAGCAGGAGGCACTCGGCGTCTCGGCCGGAGCCAACGCCTTTGCCTTGCGCCAGTTGGGCGTGCAGACCATGCAGGCGGTGTCGTCCATCGCTGCCGGGCAGCCGGTGATGATGACGATGATCCAGCAGGGTCATCAGGTCGCCGACGTCGCCATGTCCACAGGCACCGGCTTCGGTGTGCTCGGCACCGCCGCCCGCATGGTGGCCGGCGCCCTGCTGTCGCCGATCGGCGCCGCCGTGGCGGTGGGGGGCGCCTTCGCCCTGGCCATGGCCCATGCCGCGGCATTGGAGACCGAGGCCCGGCAGTTGTCGGTGGCCCTGCGCGCCGTCGGCCGCGACGGCGATCTCGCGACGGCCTCGCTGCAAGGCTATATCGTGACGCTGCAGCATGCCGGCGTAGCACGCGATGCCGCTGCTTCGATCGTCCAAGGTCTCGCCAGGGTGCCGGCGTTGGGCAATGCCCAGATCCAGCAGGTCGTTGGTCTCACCGCCGACACCACGGCCGCGCTGGGTGGAACCGATCAGGCGGCGGTTGCCAAGCGGCTCGGCGAGATTGCGTCCGGCTCCTATGCGGCGGTCAAGGCGCTCGACGACGAACTCAACTTCCTTACCGCCGACCAGCGCGCCGCCATTCGGGTGATGCTGGAACACGGCGAGCGCACCGAGGCCGTCGCCAAGGCGATGGACGCGCTCAAGACCCGGGTGCACGGTCTCGACGCGGATGCGCTGTCGCCGGCGGCCAAGGCAATGCGGGCGCTCGGCAACGAATGGTCTACCCTGATGGACCGCATTGCCCAGTCCGGGCCGATCCAGGCCGCCCTGGTGGGGCTGACCGCCATCGCGTCGGCCGCCAACAAGCTCCTGGAAGCCGAGGCGCCGATCGCCGGCCTCGACCGGCGCATCGCGCAGATCGACACCAAGCTGGCCGAGCGCGACAGCTATGGCGAGCCGGCGGTCACCGGCGATGCCGAGCGCATCCTGCGTGCCCACAAGGCCAACCTGATGGCCGAGCGGATGCTCGTCGGCGGGCCGGTGCAGGGCGGTGCCGCCGCGGCCCCCGAGCCACCCGCACCACCGGCCGGGGCCATCGGCGCTGCTGAGGCCGAGCGGCAGAAGAAGCAGCTGGAGGACATCAACAAGGCGCTGGCCGATCAGCAGCGCATCCTCGCCGCCGGGCTGCCTGATCGCGTCCGAGTCAAAGCCGAGATCGAAGCCGAGGCCTATATCCGCGAGCATGCCCTCACCGGCCTCGCCGCCGAGGAATATCGCCGCAAGGCGGTGACGCTGGCGCTGGCCAGCGAGAGCGACGCCCGCGGCCAGGAACTCGCCGGCATAATGCGGGCTGAGACGGCGCAGATGGCGATTGTGCGGGCCGCCGAGGAAGGTCGCGCCGCCATGTTGCGCGCCAGTGCCGCGGCCGAGGCGCACGAGCAGGCCGCGACCAAGACCGGCGTGTCAGAGACGGCACTCGCCGCCGCCATCCTCAACCGCAACGCGGCGCAGGAGGCGGCTAAGGGGGCGCAGACCGTTGTCGAGCTCAACGAGCAGATCACGGCCACCAAGGCGCTGATTGCCGCCGAGCAATCCGGCGACCGTGCCGCTTATTACGCCAAGATCGACGACAAGGTCCGGCAGGCCACGCTGTCCGCCCGCGCATATCGCGATGCCGCCACCGATCCGGCGGTGAAGGCGGCCCTGACCGCCCTCATCGTGCTCATGGGTCAGAAGGTGGGGTTGCAGGAGAAGTTGAACAACGACCTCGACGCCGAACGTGCCCTGCGGGCCGGCCAGGGCCAGTTGGACGATCTGCGCGCCGAGGCTGCGCTCATCGGCCAGTCGGCCGAGCAGCGCGAGCGGGAACTGGCGGCGCTGCGGACCATCCGCGGCCTGATCACCTCGGGCAAGGCGCCTGATGCCGAGAGCCTGACCGAGACCCAGCAGGCGCTGGTGGAGCAATCCAAGCAGATCGCCAGCGCCAACTACGCGCTGAAGCAGCAGCAAGCGCTGTATGAGGGGATCGCCAATGCGGCGAGTCAGGCCTTCGACCAGGTCGGCAGCGCCATCGCCCACGCCTTCGTCAGCGGCCAGCGCGCGGCGATCAACTGGGGCAACGTCGCCAGCAGCATGATCTCCTCGGTGTTGCAGCAGGTGATCAAGCTGGCGGTGATCAACCCGGTGCTCAATTCCATACTCGGCACCAGCACACCGGCAGTGGGGAGTGGCGCCGGCGGTGCTGGCAGCGCAGGAGGCGTTGGCGGAAGCGGACTGTTCTCCGGTCTTGGTGGTCTGTTCGGCGGCTCCGGCTCGGCCTCGGGCTTCCTGGCGACACCGCTATGGGGTGCCGACGTGGCCGGTCCGGTCACCGCCGGTGGAATCACCGCCAGTGGCGCGCCGACCCTGGGCGCGATGTTCGGTGGCGTCGGCGCCGGGTTTGGTGCGGGCATGCTGCTCAACACCCTACTTGGCGGCCATCAGGTCGGCGGCGCCGTCGGATCGGGCCTGGGTGCCGGCGCCGGTGCACTTATCGGCAGCCTGATCCCCGGCATCGGCACCTTGATCGGCGGCCTCATCGGCGGCGCCGCCGGTGGTGGGCTCGGTGGGCTGATCGGGCCGGGTCCGAAGCACCACGGCTGGTCCTGGACGCTGGGCAGCGACGATGCCGGCATGATCGGCTTCCAGACCGCCAACGTCGATCCGGTGGCGCAGCAGCAATTCGCCCAGGAGCAGCAGCAGGTCGCCGCCTTCAACACCTGGATGCAGCAGTCCGGCATGAAAGCGGCCGGGGCCTATATCGTTGGCGGCAACAACGACCCCAACCTGGAGCACGACTACGCCAGCTTTGCCGCCGGGTTCTCCAACCTCCGCTTCACCGCCGCCAACGACAACCGGCTGAACACGGCGCTGTCCGGTCGCGCCTTCACCGACCCGAACCAGCTCGCCGACTTCACCACCTTCCTCACCCAGACCATGGCGATCTTGGAGAAGGCGCCGCTCAACGACTTCGCCACCGCCCTGAAGGGCGTCAACGACACCTATGACGCCGCGATCAAGAAGGCGCAGGACTATGCTTTGGCCGAGGGCGACCTCACCGCCGAGCGCGATCGCCGCATCGCCGACCTGACAGCACGCCGGGATCTGCAAGCGAGCAGCCTGACCGCCGGCTTGCAGGTGCGCTACCTCCGCGCCACCGGCGGCACCGAGCAGGCCGATCTGCTGGCCTTCGACACCGCGGCGGCGCAGGAGCGCCAGCAGATGACCGACCAGATCCTCGCCATGGGGCTGGCCAGCACGCAATACGCCGCCGATCGCATGGTCGACATCGAGAAGACCCTGGCCGCCGAGCGTCTCGCCATCCAGGAGAAATACGCTGCCGACAGCAAGCGGGCGTCGCAATCGTTGCTCACCGAGTTGACCATCGGCAACCAATCCGCCCTGCCGCCGGAGCAGCGCTACTTCGCTGGGCTGTCGTTGTTGAACGACGCCCGCCACAACCTCGACGCCGGCGGCGCGCTGTCTGACTTCACGACGGTGGCGCAGCAGGTGTTGCCGGTGGCGCGCGACTTCCTCGGCACATCAGAACGCTATGCCGCGCTGGTGGCCGAGGTTGCGGGAGCAGTCGCCAGCCAGGGCGGCGATCCGGCGGGGCTGTCGACGCTGTTGCAGGCGCAGGTCGATGGCACCGACGCGCTGCGTGACGTTTTCGCCCGCTACGGCGACCAGCAACTCACCGTCGCCAGTGCCACCCTCAGCGAACTCCGCCGCCTCGCCTCCGTCCTCGAAGCCCTGATGGCCCGCAGCCTCGCTGCCTGAACAGGAGAACTCTATGCCCTTGCTTCCCTGGCGCGCCCACCAGACCACTGGCACCACCGGTACCGGCACGCTCACCCTCAATGCCGCGGTCACGTCGCGGCGCTCGTTCCAGGCCGCCTATGGCGTCGTCGCTGTGCAGGTCAAATACGTCATCGCCGGCGCCAGCTTCTACGAGATGGGCTACGGCAGCTTCGACGGCGGCACGCCCGGCACGCTAACCCGGCCGTCCGGCAATATTGTCGCATCGTCCAATTCTGGCAGTTTGGTGTCGCTGCCGGCCGGCACCGCCGACGTCTATGCCTGGATCGACCCGGGAGAGCGGCAGGTCGTCACCGGCACCGGCGCCATCACCCTGGCCTTGTTCGATCTTGGCAACAGCGTCGTCTGGTCCGGCACCACGGCGCAGACTGTGGCCTTCCCCGCCGTGGCCAATGTCCCGGCTGGGCTCGGCTTCCAGTTCCGCAACGCCGGCACCGCCAACCTGACCCTCGACCCTAATGCCTCTGAGACCATCAATGGGGCGCTCAACCTGGTGCTGACGCCGGGCCAGGCCGTCGAGGTGCTCAAGGTCGGCACGGCCTGGGTGGCGTTCTACGAAGCCGCCCGGATGATCAGCGAAATCGTCTGGCTGCCGCTCACCACGCCGCCACCGCGCTGCCTGTGGGCCAACGGGCAGAACGTCTCGCGTACGACCTACGCCGCCCTGTTTGCTGCCCTCGGCACGACCTTTGGCGCCGGCGACGGCTCGACCACCTTCGGCCTGCCCGACCTCCGCGGCCGTACCCTGGTCGGCAAGGACGACATGGGCGGAACAGCCGCGTCCCGCATTACCTCGGCCGGCTCCGGTGTCGATGGCCTCACCCTCGGCGCGGTCGGCGGTTCGCAGTCCCTGCATGGCCACACCCATACCGCCAGCGATAGCGGCCACATCCATGGTGTCACCGATCCCGGCCATACCCACACCACCACTGCCATCCAGTCCCCGACCAGCAGCCCCGGCAGCGGCATCGCGGGCAGCACCGGCTGGACCTTCGGCGGCGCCAGCATCACGGCGGCGACCACCGGCATCTCGATCGGTGCCAGCGTGGCCAACGTCACCAACGCCACCACCGGCGCCGGCGCCAGCCAGAACATGCCGCCATCGATGGTCATGAACGCCTTCATCTACGCAGGAGCCTGACATGCAGATCGAACGCCCGGTCCTGGACGCCCTTGGCGGCCTCGAAGCCGTCGCCACCGCAGTCGCCGCCCTGGCCATCGAGTGGCAGCAGCATGCCTTCACCGTCGGAGTTCCGGCCCCCTCGGCCCATCCAGTCATCGAGGCGATCTGTCGCGCCGGCGGCATGGATACCGTCGAAGTTCTCGATCCGCCGATCGATGGCCTCCCTCCTACCGCGCCGCGGGCGATCCCGGCGCTAGACTTCCGCCGCCGTTTCACGCCGGCCGAGCGTGCTGCAGTCACCCTCGCGGCGTCCCGTGCGCTCGAACAGGGCGATGCCACGCTGCAGGTCTGGCTCGACGATGTGAATGCGGCGCTCGCGGTCCATCTCGACCATCCCGAGGTTGCGGAGGGGATCGCGGCGCTCGTGACAGCTGGGCTGATCGCCCCGGAGCGCGTCGCCGAGATTCTGGTCTGAGGCATCCGCCATGGGTGACGCGATCGAACCGCCGGGCACCGAGGCGCCGGCGGCGCTGCCGGTGGCTGAGGCCTTCGCTGTGCTCGCCGTCCGACCTACCCGCGTTGCCGGCGGCCAGCCGGTGGCCGCGGTGGTGCTGATCGATATCGAGACCAAGGGGCTGGCCTGATGGACATCCTCGTCGTCCCCGGTCTGGCGCCGCCGGCCACGTTGCCGCCGGAACTGGTCGCGGCCCAAGGCATCACGGTGTTCCGCGCTGCCTCCACCGCCTGGGCGTCCGAGATCACCGACGATCCTGCCAGCACGACCTGGTCAGCCCGGCTGCTTGGGGACGTCGAGTTGTCGCAGTCTGCGGTGGACGCCCTGGGCATCGGCGGCCGGATCGCGCTCGGGCTCGCCGATATCGAGATGTGGGACGGCGATGGCGCCTTTGCGGACCTGGTGCGCTACGGCACCGCCGATGGCCGCAAGGTCACCATCCGGGTCGCGCCCGCGACCGCCCCACGCGCGTCCAATACCGGCACGCCATTCGCCAACGCCACAATCGCCTTTCAGGGCATCGTCCGCGCCATCGACCATGCCGATTTCAAGCGCGCCCGGCTCGCCGTCGTCGATGTGGCGGAGCGCCTGGCGGTGCCTCTGCAATCCGCCCGCTACGCCGGCACCGGCGGCATGGAGGGGCCGGCGGCGCTCGCGGGACGACCCAAGCCGGTCTGCCTCGGCCGGGTATTCAACGCCACCCCTATCGCGATGGGAAACCTTGATCTCGGCTATGGCAGCCTGCCGACCTACCAGAGCCACTGGCGCGCCGTCGCCGGGCATGTTGCCGTGCGCATCCGCGGGGTCGAGCAGACTGCCGTCACCACCACTCCGACCGTCGGCCAGTTCATCGACCTGCCGGGCTCTGGTGCCTTCCAGCTTGGCTCGTCACCCGATGGCGCAGTGACCGCCGATGTGCGTGGTGACTGCGTGCCGGTCTATGTCGCCACCACCGCCCTGGTGCTGAAGCGCCTGGTGCAGAGCCTTGGCCCGGCCTTCACCGATGCCGAGTTGCACTTCGATGCCTGGGCTTTCGCGGATACCGACCTGCCCGGCGAAATCGGCTGGTATCGGGGCACTGACGAAATCTCTGCCTCCGACGCCGCCACCCAAATCGTCGCCAGCATTGGGGCCGTGCTCGCCGGCGGCCGCGCCGGGCTGCTGCGCATGTTCGATCCGCTGGCGGCGGCCAGCGAGCAGTTCACCCTGCCGTCCGCCTGGATCATCGACTGCAAGCCAATGCCGCTGCCGGCGGCATTACGGCCATTGCCTGTCGCCGTCGCGGTGGACTGGCAACGCAACTGGACGCCGATGACCGATCTCGCCGGCTCCGTCGCCAACACCCTGCGCGCACAACTGCAGGGCGCCGCGTCCGGCCCGGCGCGGGCGATTTCCACGCTGATCACCAACCGTGTCGCCCAGCAGCGCGATCTCGCCTTTGCCGGCCTCTACTGGGCGCAGACCGACGCGCTCGCCCGCGCCGCGAAATGGCAAGCGTTTCTCGAGGCCGGGCCGCGGGTCTTCGAGATCACCACCGACCGCTACCTCGGTCAGATCGAGTGCGGCGATATCGGCCGCGTCGCTTTTCCCGCCTTCGGCCTCGATGCCGGCGTCCGCTGCGTCGTGGTCGGTTGGCGCGAGGCGCTCGGCGCCCGTCGTCTCACCCTCATCCTCGTCACTCTGCCGGAGGTTTAGCCATGGCCGGAGCATTTTTGTGGGACGACAAAGTGGCCAAGGCAGCCAGCCTGACGGCTGTCACCGGCACGCCCGTCGCCTCCATGCCCTTGTCGAACCTGCTTGATCCCCAGCCGCGGCTCCGCGCCCGTCTGCTCGGCAGCGCCGCCGGCGTGCTGGTCGACTTCGGTGCCGATACCGCCATCGAGGCCGCGGTGCTGCTCTCAACCACCCTGCCGAGCGATGCCACCGTCCGCTGGCGCATCGGGCCGGCCGAGGGCCTGGTCGAGGCCACGCCGCTGTTCGACCTGCGCTTCGACACAGGCAGCATCACCCCACCAGCCGGATACACCTTCCGCCGCGCCTCGACCGGCTGGTGTTTCGACGCCACCGGCGCGCTGGTGGCGCTCGCCACCGACACGCCACGCTACGACCACGATCCCATGACGCTTGCCACCCTCGGCCTGCTCATGGAGGAGGCGCGCACAAATTCGGTGCGCAATCCGCGCTTCGAGGGTGCCGCCGCCGGCACGCCAGGCACGGCGCCGACCTATATGAGCGGCCTGAACGGCTCCGGCCTGACCAGCAGCATCGTTGGCATGGGCACCCTGCAGGGCATCCCCTACATCGACGTCCGCATCCAGGGCACCGCGAGCGGCATCGCCGCCACCATGAACTTCGAGACCGCGACCGGTATCGCTGCGGCACAGGGGCAGGCTTGGTCGCTCTCGGCTTTCGTCGCTGTCGTTGGGGGATCGCTGGCCAATATCTCCAGCACTATCCTGGCGACGAATGAATACACCGCGGCCCTGGCTTATGTCGGTTCGAGCGTCGTGTCTGGCGGACTCGGCGTGGACAGCGTCCTGCGGCGCTTCTCGGTCACTGGCACCGTCGCCGGGGCCACCGTCGCCAGCGTCATGCCCTATCTCAAGCTCAACTTCGCCTCGGGCGCGATCATCGATGTGACGCTGCGGGTTGGGTTGCCGCAGATGGAACTCGGCGCCTTCGCCACGAGCCCGATTATGCCCGCCATCGGCAGCCCGGCCGCGACGACCCGTGCCGCCGACCAGCAATGGATCGCCGGCATGGCGATCGACGGTGCCGCCGGCATGTCGGTGCTGGTCGACTTTACCGGCACGAGCGGCGGGGTCGGCGTCATCGTCCCGTGGTCGTTCACCCCGGCGACCGCTGCATTCCTGGATTCGGACTATCTCACCCAATCCGGCGTCTTCGCCAATATCAGCGTCACGCAGCTCGACAGCGTCCACGGCAACTATTCTTCGCCGCCGTCGCTGTCGGCAACCGAGGGGACGGCAAACCGCGCAGTGGCCACCTTCGGCCCAGCCGGAATCACCCTGGCCTGCAACGCCGCCACCCCGATCACCCGCACACCGGTGCCGGCCTACGCCGGCATCCTGACCACCATGGGCCTGGGCGGTGGTTCGTGGGGTGGAACGCCAGGCACTGCGTCCGGTCGAAGCTACATCCGCCGGATCGCCTTCTATGCGCGGCAGTTGACCACCGGCCAGGCAAAGGCACTGGCCTCCACCGGCAGTTCGCTCGATGCCACCGTTCTGGCCCACGACAGCGGCATCCTCGCCGCCGCGACCAGCGACGCCGCCAACGGCAATGTCGCCCTGCTCCGGTCCTCAGCCGCGACCGGTCGCTACATGCAGTTCGATGCCGCGGCGCCGTCCGCGACCGCGATCGATCTCGGGCGGCTTGTCGCCGGGCCCCTGTGGCGGGTCAGCCGTGCCATGGCCTATGGCGTGACCGAAGGGCGCCTGATGCTCGATCGCCGGGATCGCAACCCGCTGACCGGGGCCGAGTTCCCGGTGCCGGCGATGGCCAATCCCCGGATAACTCGCTTCACCCTACCGCTGCTCAGCAACACCGAAACCCGCACCCAGCATCGGGCGATGGTCGCCGCCCTCGGCGCCGCCGGCGACGCGTTGTGGATCCCGGACACCGGCTTGGCGGTGAGCGAACTCAATATCCGCTGCCTGTGGGGCGCTATTGCTGCCTCGGGCAATGAGGCGGTCGCCGCCCGGGACCACCCTTCCACCAACAGCCGCAGTTTCCGGATCGTCGAACGTCTGTAGGAGGACACCATGCCCAACGCCGAGGAAGTCGCACGGCAGATCGCCGTTCACGAAGCCGTCTGCGCTGAACGCTGGAAGCATGTGAATTCGCGGCTGGGACGCATCGAGATCGTGCTGGGCGTCATCGTCCTTTTGCTGCTCGTCGGCGAGGGATCAGTGATCGATGTCCTGAAGCGGCTGTTAGGGGGATAGCAGTTAACGCACTTACCCTTTTCGACGATAACTGCGGCCGGCGCGTCTGCCGCAACGTGAAACACTGGCGCGATGCCGCAATGGCCCTGCGCTGGACGGGAGCCGCCATGCTGGAGGCGGCCAAAGGTTTTCGTCGTCTCAAGGCCTATCGCCAACTGCCGATCCCCAAGGCCGCGCGAACCGCTCATGGCGCCAAGCACACCATCAAACCAGTTCTTGAACGGCAGAACGCCGCAGCCTAACGTCCGCAACCAGCGGCGCTCGATCGGACAATTTCAACAGGGGTAGGGATATCCCCGAGCAGGGCGCGGCGGCCCGTTAGATCAAAGAGATGGTGCATGCTGTGATCCTGCTGCATTTCTGGCACTCAGGGCGCTGTTTCCGTCACCCTGCCAGATGAGCGCGTATTGTCTCCACCCATTCCATTGTCCGTGTGATTCTTGTCGGGTCGAGGGCCGCCGACTGGGAAGAGAACTTGGCGACCACAACTTCACCTTCTGGGTCGGCAAACAGATTTTGGCCGTTCACACCAAGCCCGAAAATCATCGGGCGCTTGCCCTGCGCGATGTACCACTTGCTGCGGTAATGCATTGCCTGGCCCGGAAACAGGCCGACGAAATCACCATTGTCCCACGCAGCCCGGTCGCCATTGGCGATCAGCCCGCCGACCCAGCCCGCCGGCAATACGCGCCGCCCGTCGCGGACTCCGTCGCGCACCAGCAATTCGCCGAGGCGGGCGAGATCGCGCGTGGTCGTGCAAATGCCGCCGGCGCAGCGCGGCGCACCGAAGCGGTCCACCGTGATGTAGGCCGGGCATTCGGCACCCATCGGCTGCCACAGCAGCCGGCTCGCCAGGTCGGCATAACGCTCGCCGCTGGCGCGCTCCATGACCCAGCCCAGTAGGTCGGTATTGGGGGAGACGTAGTGGAAGCGGCCCTCATGGGGCCCGTCCGTCTCCTGAAGCGTGCCGAAGAAGCTGCGCAAGTCTGACGGCCGCTCACCGGGCTCAAGCGGGTTCCAGCCTTGCGCCTTGCGATATTCGATGATGGCGCCAGAGACTGCCTCGTAGTTCTCGTCAAAGCGTACGCCCACGCGCATATCCAGCAGATGGCGAACGCGCGCGCCGCGCCAAGCCGTTGCGGCCACTTCCGGCACATAATGGGTGACGGGCGCCTCCGGATCGAGCGTGCCGGCCGCTCCCAGAATGCCCGCGAGCGTGCCCAGGACGGATTTCGAGACGGACATCAGGATGTGCGGGCTCCGCCCGTGCATGCCATTGCCGTAGGATTCGGCCACGATCTGCCCGCGGTGCAGCACCACAAACCCGTCAGTTTGCGTCTCCGCCAGGAATGTGTCCAGCGACTCGCCACCATGGGTCAGGCCGTCGAGCGCTCCTTTAGCCTCCGGCAGAGTCCACGCATCGTCCGCCGTGTTGTCGATCTCGGCTGAGGGCACGATTTCCCGGACGTGATGGAAGGCCCATGCGTTGAACGGCGCCGTGCGCCAGTTGGCGAGGCTCACCTGGGTTGAAGGGGCAGGGGGAAAGCCGGTCATCGGAGCGATGGGGGGCATGTGCGTCCTCAACGTGGATTTTGCATCAAGCTAGCACTGCTCTCCGCCGTGTCGTCCACCCCTGCCGGGTGAATACCGGGGGAGGGTGGTCTCTACTGTCGCCTGACAATCAGGCGGAAAGGCACGTGCGATGAGCCTTCTCTCCTTCTCGCCTTCTCTGCCGTAGAGTTGCGCCCCCGCATCGCCAGCAAGGAAATCTCCCCGGTCGAACTCCTCGATCAGGCCATCGGGCAGATGGCGGAGATCAACCCGGCCGTCAACGCCATCATCGGGGGTGATGTGCCGCAAGCCCGCCGCCAGGCCTGGTTCGCCGAGAATGCCGTGCGGCGCGGCGAAGCCCTTAGTCTACTGCATGGCCTGCTCACGGGCATCAAGGATCTGCCTGAAACCAAGGACCTGTTGACCACCTAAGGCTCGCCTTTGTTCGCCGAAACGTGCCCGCGCAGGATTGTGCGACGGCAGCACTGGTCAGGGCGGAAGGGGCGGTTGTCCTCGCCAAGACCAACGTGCCAAAATTCGATATCGGAACGAACAGCCGCAACCCGGTCTGGAGGGCGACCGGCAACCCCTTCAGACCCATGCTCAATCCTTGAAGCTCCGCCGGCGACTCGGCCGTGGCATTGGCGACCGACATATTGCCTGTCTGCACCGGCTCGGATACCGGCGGTTGGCTGGAGCTTCAACTTGCAGCTTGTCACTGTTATGCTGGGATTCCGGTTGGTCCGGCTTTGACGGAAGGCTACGAGGTGCTTCGGCCGCGCACCGCGACCCACCTCCCATGCGAAGGGATGCGGGAAAGAGTGAGCACAGGGTACGAAGACTACCTTGCCGATCTGAATGACGCGCAGCGTGCGGCAGTGGAGCAGCCGGCCCCATGCCTGATCATTGCCGGTGCCGGCTCGGGAAAGACGAGCACGCTCACCGCCCGAGTCATGCGCCTGCTTGGCCGTGATCAGCTTTCACACGACAGACTGCTCTGCATCACATTCACCAACAAAGCCGCGGCGGAGATGCGCAAGCGAATAGCCGCCCGCATCGGTGCAGATTATGCGCAGTCCTGGGTGGGCACGTTTCATGCAATCGCGGCCCGCCTGATGCGCGAGGATGGCCGAATGGTGGCCGGGCTGCCTCCAGGATTTACCATCCTGGACCAACGTCAGGCCCAGGCGGCGATGGGCGCGGTGCTGGTGTCAGAAGACCGCGAAGAGATCAATGAAGTCCATGCGGCAGTCTCGCTCTTAAAGAACTGCCTAATTTTGGATCGAGTAAACCTGGGTCGCCGAGAGGTCACACGGGCACCAGCCTTCCGCCGGTTTGAATGGGAGGTCCTCAACCGAGCCATGGCGGTCATGCCGAGCTACCAAGCTGAATTGAAGCGCCGCCAGGCCGTCGACTTCGACGACCTGCTCGTAATGCCGGTCACAGCCATGCGCGCCGACCCGTCACTTGCCGCGCGCTGGGCAGGGCGATTCGATGAAATCCTAATCGATGAGTATCAAGACACGAACCACGCTCAGCATGCAATGGTTCAACTGTTATCGTCGAGGCACGGTCGGGTCTTTGCTGTGGGCGACGATGCGCAGGCGATCTACGGCTTCCGCGGCGCCGAGGTCGCTCATATCCGGCGCTTCGTGCAGGATTATCGTTCAGCGCAGCCAATTCGCCTCGAACAGAACTACCGCTCGACCGGCGCCATTCTTGCGGCCGCGAACGCCGCAATCTCGCGCGACAAGGATACCATTCCAAAGCGGCTGTGGACCGAACAGGAGGCCGGCCAGAAGCCCACTGTCCGAAGCGCGACGACAGCAGAGGACGAGGGGCGGATGATCGCCGCCACCATCGGATCGCTTCGCGCGAAGCGAGCGGGCAACGCGCCGTGGAGTGAGTTTGCCGTGCTCGTCCGTGCGGCGTTCGTGATGATGCCGATCGTGGAGGCTCTTCGAAACGCAGGGATCCCGGTAAGGCGCATTTCCGACCGTGCGCCGGAGGTTGCAACCGAAGTCCAGGCAGTCATCGCATGGCTGAGGTTGGCTGCCAGTCGCAGCAACAGGGGTGGACGCGAGCGATGGGATCCAGGTGCTGATGATGCCTTTCGCCGTGCCTGCGTGCTGCCACGGCGCGGGATCAGCGGAAGTCAGTTTGGGCGCCTTCGGGACGCCGCGAGCGAAAAGGGACTGGCTTTCGCGGATGCGGTTCGAGCGGAAGACATATCGAAAAAGGATCGAAGCGTATTTGAACCCATACTTGAGATCGCGCGGCGGATCGGATCTGCGCTGCCTGGACTGGCAGCCGATGATGCCCTCCGGCTCGCGGCGAAAGAAAGTGGGATGGCTGCACTCATCTCCGCGGCCGGGCGCAGGGCAAAGGAGGACTTCCAAGCGACCTGCACTGCCGCGATCCAAGCTGGCAGCCTAGCCGGCTTCGTCGACGTGGCGGCGATCGATCTAGCTGACGAGATCACCACTGTCGCTGATGGCGTTCAGATAATGACGTTGCACGCGGCCAAGGGACTCGAGTTCGACCACGTCTTCCTCGCTGGCCTCGAGGATGGCGTTTTTCCGAGCAGGAAGGCCGAAGACCAAGGAGCTCTGCCCGAGGAGCGCCGCCTCTTCTATGTGGGCCTCACAAGAGCCCGACGAACTCTCCATCTAAGTTGGGCGCAGAGCCGCAAATTTCCGAGCAGGGCGAGCCGGTTCCTTTCAGAGATTGAGCCGTTGTCACTGCCACCGCCACCGCCTGGGACGTCTCCCCGCCCCGGGCCTCGTAGGACGAAAGGTGCGCCGGTGCGGCTGAACGAGCCTCTTTCTGATGCGGAGGTCGAGCGGCTCGTCGAGGACTACTACAAGCGCAAAGGCAAGCATCCGCCACGGTGATCACGGGCGCAGTGCCGCAGCATGGGCTCAGATGCAAAAAAACGAGTTCCAGCCTAGCCTCCTATATAAATCACGAATCGACATGTCGATTAATTTGACATGTCGCTTCGAATGATATCTAACCTCATTATGATCGCCATCGAGCCGTCCCTCTCTGACCTGGCCGCCACCTCTGGCATCGAGGCGCGAACCATCCGTTCCTGGGTTGCGCAGGGTCTGCTTCCCGCGCCCCTGAACCGCGGCCCAGCCGCGCGCTACCCCGCCGACACCCTCGAACGGGTTCTGGCCATCCGGGCGATGCGGGACGCTCTTGGGATGCCGCTGGCTGAAGTCCGCAAGGAACTCTTGGTCGCCAGCCCGGAGCAGATCCGCGCTTATGCCAGCCGTGTTCCGAGTTCGGCGCTGGAAGCCATGCCGGCGCCAGCAGCATCAAGCGCCCTCGATTACATCAGCGGCCTCCGCTCCCGCCCCAGCGTCGCATCTAAACAACCCCCACCTGCGGCCGCGCCACTCGCCGCGCCGCCACTGCAGGGCTTCGACGCACTGGAGCGCCGCCTTGGCCAGGGCCGCGCTGAGCCCGCCAGAAAGGCGCGCGCGGAGGAATGGCTCCGCATCCCCGTCACCCCCGACGTCGAACTCGCCGTCCGCGCCCCGCGCGATGCCGAGCAGCAGGTCCGGCTGGAGCGCTGCGCCGACCTGATCCGTGACATTCTGCTTGGGAGAGACCGATGACCAACAATACGCTCACACTCACTGCCGGCATCGACCGCACCCGCGCCTGGGAGGAAGGCGGCTCGGTCCGCTACCTCGTGGCTGAGCTCGCCGCGGAAGGCGCGACGACGCCTCGCACCGAGGTGCCTGCGCTGAATCTGGCGCTTGCCATTGACGTCTCCGGCAGCATGGCCGGCGACAAGATCGACGCGGCGCGTCGCGCAGCCAAAGCGGTGGCAGATGCGCTGACCGAGCGCGACCGCCTCAGCATCATCGCGTTCGACAGCACCGCCGAACTGCTCCTCGACGCCCGCCCGATGGACCGTGCCGGTCGCGCCGCGGCCATCACCGCCATCGCCGGCCTGGCCGATCGGGGCGGCACGAACCTGTTCGACGGCTGGCTGCTGGCCGCTGAGCGGGTAGCGGTCGCCATGGTCGCGGCGCCGCAGGCATCGCACCGCGTGTTGCTGCTGTCCGACGGCCAGACAAATGAGGGCGTGACTGAGCGCGAGGAAATTGCGCGCCACGCCGGCGCCCTGCTGGAACGCGGCGTCGTCACCTCCGCGCTCGGCATTGGCGATGGATATGACGAGGAACTGCTGGGCGGCATCGCCGAGGCGGGAGGCGGCAATTTGCACGATGCCGAGCACGCGCCCGAGATCGGCGAAGTCGTCCTCGGCGAGTTGCAGGCGGGACGCGCCGCCCTGGTCGAGCGTGTGACGCTGCGCGTCACCGTGCCGGCCAACCTGCGGGCCGAGGTTGTCGGCGCCTGGGCACATGCCGCCCTGCCGGGCGTGATCGAGGTCATGGTCGGCAGCCTGATGCCGGAGCAGACCAAGCGCGTGGTCTTTCGCCTGCATTGCCCGTCGGGCACCCCCGGCACGGCCATCCTGCTCGGTGTCTCGGCTGGTGGCGCATCGCCGGGTGGCGGCGATGCCATCGACGCGCGCCCGGTCGAGGCGGAACTGAGCCTAGCGCGCAGCTCCGAGAACAACGCTCAGCCGCGCGACGCTGTCCGCAGCCTTGCCGTCGTCCAGGCCTGGCAGGCGGAGGCGCTCCGCTGCGCCGTGCGGATGAACCGCGAGGGCGACCGCCGGGCGGCCAAGCACTTCCTCGAGCGCGAGCTGCGCTGGATGGAGCCCTATGCACGTGGGATCCCCGGCACCGAGACGCTGCTGGCGGAACTGATTCTGGTGCAGCGCCGGGTCAGCGAGGAATGGGATGAGAGGACTCGCAAGGAGGTCTTTGCAGCCTCCTACAAGTCGTCACGGTCAGAGCGGGACCTGCGCGCTGCGCCGCGCGCCACGCTCACCGAGCGCTTTCGGTCACCGCCGAAGTCGCCGTGAACAACCACACCCGCCCTCTTTCGCGCAGGCTTAACCTTCGATGACCACGCTCGCCGATCTTCCTGGCCTGCTCCTACCCGTCATTGCCATGGCGGAGTCTGCTGGGCGTCTGCTCGCGGCCGAGTTTGCTCGACCTGAGGGTCCGCGTGGCGCCGGCAGCCATGCGGACGTGGATGACGAGATCGAGGTGATGCTGCGCGAGCAGTTGCTGGCGCTGCTGCCCGCGCGTTGGCTGGGTGAGGAAACGGGCGAGCAGGTCGGCCCTGGAGGCGCCTGGTGCTGGCTGGTCGATCCACATGACGGCACCCGCGCCTTCCTCGAAGGGCATCGCGGCTCGGCTGTGTCCATCGCGCTGCTGCACGAGGGGGTGCCAGTGCTGGGCGTCGTGCATGCGCCGCTCTCGCCCGATCGCGGCGCGGACACGGTTGCCTGGGCGGAGGGGCTCGACCATCTGCTGCGTAAGGGAGTGCGCGTCACGCCGTGTCTGGCTAAGGGCGCGCGCTCAGCCGTTGCGATCGTTTTCGTTAGTCAGGCCGCGGCGGAATGGCCGATCAGCAACGCACAGGCCGTGGCCCCGGCACGCTTCGTCGGGCTGCCGTCGATCGCCTATCGGCTAGCGCGCGCGGCGGTAGGCGACGGCGTGGCGGCGGTCTCGCTCAACAGCCCCTGCGGCTGGGACTATGCGGCGGGTCATGCCTTGCTACGCGGCGCCGGCGGCGTGCTGCTCGATGAAGCAGCGCGAGAAGTGACCTACATGGTGGACGGTCGCAGCAGCACGCGGCGCTGCTTCGGCGGTGCTCCTATCCCAGCCCGCGCACTCGCGGCACGGGATTGGGGCACGGTCTGCAGCGGGCAGCGGCAACCGCATCGCGTCGCGCTTGGGTGGCCCCGCATGCCCGAAAGCGGTGCGCTGGATCGCGCCATTGGCTGCCTGCTCGGGCAGGTGGTGGGGGACTCCCTCGGGTCGCTGGTCGAATTCCGATGGCCGCGGGACATCGCACACCAATATCCGGCCGGCGTGCGTGACCTCGCGGATGGCGGCACGTGGAACACCATCGCCGGGCAACCGACCGATGACAGCGAGCTTGCGCTCGACCTGGCGCGCACGTTGGTGAGCCAGACGTCCTGGTCATCCGAGGCGGTAGCCGCGGCTTATGCTGGCTGGTACGCCTCGCGGCCCTTCGACGTCGGCGGCACCACGCGCCAGGCGCTGTCCGCCGCCGCGGCCGCCGCGGCCGCACAGGACAAGG
>CAIWAJ010000041.1:0-5285 GCA_903910565.1 uncultured Rhodospirillales bacterium | reverse complement strand
GGGCGCCGAACAGCACCGCTTCCACATCGGGGGTATCGGGCACCATCAGGATGATCACCTCGGCGGCTTCCGCCACCGCCGCGGCATCGCCCACCACATGGGCGGCCGCTCGGATTTCGTCGGTCAGGCTGCTGCGATCCGGCACGATCAGCTCATGGCCGCCGTTCTTGAGGTTGAGCGCCATCGGGCGGCCCATGATGCCCAGGCCGATAAATCCGATCTTCATGTCATTTCTCCAGGAGAGGTGAGGTTCAAACGCCGTAGCGCTGGCGCCAGGCAAGCCCGGCGACCGTATCGCCGGCGGGGCGGTATTCGCAGCCGATCCAGCCCTGGTAGCCCAGTTCGTCGATGCGGCGGAAGACGAAGTCCCAGCCGATCTCGCCGGTGCCTGGCTCGTGGCGCAGCGGCACATCGGCGAGTTGCATATGGGCGATGATGGGCATGTGCAGCTCCATCCGCTTGGTGATGTCGCCCTCGGTGGTCTGGCAATGATAGATGTCGAACTGCAACCCGACCTTCTCGGCGCCGATCGCCGCGATCACGGCGGCGGCCTGGGCCATGGTGTTGAGGTGGAAGCCCGGCATGTCCCGATGGTTGATCGGCTCGAGGCAGAGCCGCACCCCCTGGGCCGATGCCTGTTCCGCCGCCCAGGCGACGTTGGCGGCGAACAGCGCGGCGGCGGTGCCGAACGCCGTGCCGGCGGGCGGGATGCCAGCCATGCAGTGCATCAGCTTGCAGTCGAGCCCGTGCGCATAGTCCAGCGCCTTCTTCACCCCCTCGCGGAACTCCGCCTGCCGTCCCGGCAGCGAGGCGGTTCCGCGCTCGCCTGCCGCCCAATCGCCCGGCGGCATGTTGAACAGCACCTGCTTCAGGCCGTTGTCATCGAGGCGCTTCTTCAACTCGGCGGCGGGAAACTCGTAGGGGAAGAGGAACTCCACCGCCGTGAAGCCCGCCTTCGCCGCCGCGGCGAAGCGGTCGAGCATCGGCACTTCGTTGAACATCATCGATATATTGGCGGCCAGGCGCGGCATGGGGCGGTCCTCCTCGGTTGCGGCGAAACTACAGGCTGCGGCCGGACTTGGGTAGCTATCGCCCCAGAAACGCGCGCTGCACGAAGGCGTTGCCCAGCAGTTCTTCCCCCGTGCCGCCCAGCACGATTTCGCCCTTCTCCATGACATAGGCCCGCCCGGCGATTTTCAGCGACTGATGAACGTTCTGCTCCACCAGCACGATCGACACCCCACTTGCCGCCACGTCGCCGATCAGGCGGAACAGTTCGCGCACCCGCTGCGGCGCCAGGCCAAGCGAGGGCTCGTCGAGGATCATCAGCTTCGGCCCGCTCATCATCCCTCGCGCGATCGCCAGCATCTGCTGCTCGCCGCCGGACAGCGAGCCGGCGAGTTGGCCAGCGCGTTCGGCGAGGCGGGGGAACAGCGCGAAGGCCCGCGCCTCGGCGGCGGTGGCATCGGTGGAGCTGCGGGTGTAGCCGCCCATTTGCAGGTTCTCGCGCACCGTCATCTGCGGGAAGACCAGCCGCCCCTCCGGCACCAGGGTGATCCCCCTTCGCACCACGTCATGGCTCGGCCGGCCGGCGATTTCGGCGCCATCGAAGCGGATGGAGCCCGATTTCGGCCGCAAGGCGCCGGCGATCACCTTCACGGTGGTGGATTTCCCCGCCCCATTGGCGCCCAGCAGCGCGACGACCTCCCCCGCCCCGACGGAGAAGGAGACGCTGCGCACGGCGGCGGCGCCGTTATAGGCGAAAGCGAGGTCGGTGACATCGAGGAGGGGAGCGGCCATCCCTGGATGGTAAATCGAATTCGGGGCGCCCGGAAGCGTTTACCCGGCGTTCATTCTTTGCCGTCATGCTGCTGGCGGAGGTACCGCTCCATGAGCGTTTCGACATCCTACGCGCCCTTGTTCACCAACCTTTATGACAGCAACTCGACGAGCAGCGGGTTGCTGAACGCCCTCTACGGCAACTCCGGCCAATCGCTCGGCGCCGCCAATCCGCTGCAGGCCCTGCAGACCGCCGAGCTGAACCAGACCAAGGACATCGCGGTTACCGCCAAGGAACCGCAGGTCGCGCGCGATCTCGCGGCGTTCAAATCGGCAGTCGCCGCAGCGAAGGACCCGGCGGCTCTGCTGAACAACCCGACGGTGATGAAGGTTCTGCTCACCGCGAACGGCATGTCCGACCAGATCCCGTTCACCGCGCTGAGCCGCAAGGCGATGCTGTCCAACGCCAAGAGCACGACCTCGCTGGTCAGCAAGCTGAGCGCGGCGGATTCGCGATGGAAACCGATGGTGCAGACCTATGATTTTGCCAATAAGGGCCTCTCCGTCCTGAAGCAGCCCTCGGTGCTGAGTACGATCGCCAACGCCTATGCGGAGGTCACCTGGCGCCAGTCGCTTGATGCCACCACGCCGGGCCTGTCCAGCGCACTCGATTTCCGCTCCCGCGCCGCCACGGTGAAGACCGCGGACCAGGTGCTGGGGGACCCCGTGCTGCGTGACGTGATCACCACCGCGCTTGGCATCCCCATGCAGATCGCCTTCCAGGATCTCACCGCGCAGGAACACGCGATCACCAGCCGGCTCGATTTCAGCCAGCTCAAGAACGCGCATTTCGTCGACACGCTGACCCAGGAATACCTGCTGAACAAGGCCAACGCGTCAACCACTCAATCCAACCAGCCGACGCTCGACCAGTTGAGCGCCAAAGCGAGCGGGCTGATCGTTTAATCCATCAGCGCGGAGGCGAACACCGCGCCGGTCGTCCCATCGGTGATCCCCCGATCGGTGACATGGGGGCCGGGGTTGCAGGCGAGGCTGGCGCCGACGATCGCCTTGAAGGTGAGGATCGGCGGCTGCCAATCGACGATCGCATTGGCCGCGGATTTCAGCGCGGCAAACCCCGCGGCGACCTCGGGGGCGGGCGCGTCGGACAGCAGGCCGCAGACGGGCAGCGGTAGCAATGCGGTGACCTTTCCGGCGGTCGCGACGGCCATTCCCCCGCCGCAGCCGATCAGCGCATTGGCGGCGGCGGCCATGTCGGCGGGATCACGGCCGAACACCACGAGGTTGTGGCTGTCATGGGCGACCGTGGTGGCGATCGCGCCACGCCAGCGGGACCATCCCTCCAGCACGCCGAGCACCGGGGCAGTGGCCGCGCGGCCGTGGCGATGGATGACCGCCATCATGATGGTGTGGTCGGGCAGGCGGATGACGCCGTTTTCCACCTTCGCGTCCGCCTCGCTCCATTCGGTGAAGCGCGGCTTGTTGACGGTGCGCAGCCGGGCGCTGTCACCCCCCGCGCGGAGCTGGAAATCGGACGGTGTCAGCGGGGCGACATGCAGGGTGTCGGCGGGCAAGCGCACCTGGTCGGGCCGGATCGGCGCGACCAACCGGCCGGCTTCAGCGACCACGCGGCCGGACGCGAGGACGGTATCGGCGCGCATGGATGTAAGGTCGTCGAACAGCACGATATCCGCCCGCCGGCCCGGCACGATGAGGCCGAGGTCGCGGCGGCCGAGGCGCATTGCGGCATTCAGGGTCGCGCAGCGCAGGGCGTCGATGGGGCGCATGCCATAGGCGATCAGGCGCTTCAATACGTCCTGCATCCCGCCGGCGGCAATGAGGTCATCGGGGAAGATGTCATCGGTGCAGATGGTCAGCGTCTGCGGCACATGCGGCAGGGTGGCGAGCGCCTGCACGGCGCCGGGGAGCACGTAGTCATGCGAGCCGCGGAGTTCGACCGTGAGCCCGGCGCGGAGTTTGGCGAGGAGGTCTTCCCCGGTGGTGATCTCGTGGTCGCTGCCGATTCCGCCGGCGAGGAAGCCGTGCAGATCGGCGCCGGCGAGGCCGCGGGCGTGGCCGCAGACCAGCTTGCCGGAGGCGAGGCCGGCCCCGACGATGCCGGACATATGGGCGCTGCGCTCGAGCACTCCGCGCATGTCCATCACCTCGGCGACGCCGATCACCTCCGGCCAGGATAGCATCTCCGCCATCTCCTTCCCCTCGAACTCGGCGCCGGCCAGTTCCAGGCCGGGGGCGGAGGGGACGCAGGAGGGGGCCATGACCAGGACGCGCAGCGGGAGGTCCCGCGAGGCGGCGACGGCCCAGCGGACGCCGTCGAGGCCGAGCACATTGCCGACTTCATGGGGGTCCCAGCACAGGGTGGTCGTTCCCTGCGGGACGACGGTTTCGGCGTAGCGGCGAGGGGTGATCATCGAGCTTTCGATATGCATGTGCATGTCGATCAGGCCCGGCGCGATGATTTTTCCTGACGCGTCGATGATGCGGGCGGCATCGGTGCGGCTGCCGGCTGGGTGGACGGAGGCGATGAGGGGGCCGACCAGGCCGATATCGGCGGGGCGGAGTTCGCTGGTCGCGACGTCGGCCAGCAGTCCGCCGGTGATGAGGAGGTCGAACGGGGCCCCGCGGGCGGCGCGGACCGCGCGATCGCGCAAAGCGGGGTCGTTCAGGTCATCGGGCTCTGGCATGCGAACAATCTCCGGGCTGCGTTGACAGGCTGGCTGGCTTCTCCGACCGTAGACCGAACCTGGCAGGAGAGGGAGGGTCGGATGACCGGATCGGCGGATGTGACGGCGGCGGATCGGCGGAATTGGGCGGAGGGCAATCTCTCCTTCGATGAGAGCCGGCGGCGGATCGCCGAGGCCTCGCAGTGGCTGGCGGGCGGGGTGTCGTCCAATTTTCGCGCGGGGATACAGCCCACACCGCTGGTGTTCGAGCGGGCGGATGGGGCGTATCTGTTTGACGCGGATGGCAACCGGTTGATCGACTACTATCTCGGCATGGGGCCGATGATCCTCGGGCACACGCCGGCCGACGTGATCGCGGCGGCGACGGCGCAGATGCAGAAGGGGCTGCTGTATGGCGGGCAGTCCGGGCCGGAGACCGAGGCGGCGCGGCTGTTTTGCGAGATGGTTCCCTGTGCGGATCTGATGCGGTTCTGCTCATCCGGTAGCGAGGCCGTGCAGTGTGCGCTTCGACTGGCGCGGACGCATACGGGGCGGCGGGTGGTGATCAAGTTCGAGGGGCATTACCACGGGTGGTTCGACAATATCCTGTGGTCGACCACCCCGCCGGCCGGGGCGAGCGGGCCGGTGGCGGGCAGCAAGGGGCAGCAGACGACGACCGACGAGATCGAGGTGCTTCCGTGGAATGATCTCGCGACCCTGACGGACCGGCTGGCCAAGGGGGATGTGGCCGGCGTGATCATGGAATCGATCATGTGCAACCAGGGGGCGATTTTGCCGGGG
>CAIWAJ010000040.1:0-9295 GCA_903910565.1 uncultured Rhodospirillales bacterium | reverse complement strand
GCGGCGGCGACGCGGGCGGCGAGCGCCTGGGTCACCGCCGGCTGGCCCGAGGTCATGTCGATCACCAGGCTGCCGGGCTTGAGGCCGGCCAGCAGCGTATCGGCGCCATCGGCCACCACGTCCGCCACATTGGCGCTGGTCGGCAGCATGGTGATCACCACCTCGCACCCGGCGGCGAGCTGGGCCACGCTGTCAGGCGCGAAACCGCCGACCTGCTGGACGAAATTATCCGCCTGCACCCGCCGATGGTCCGACACCTGCACCTGATAGCCGCCGCGAAGCAGGCAGGCGGCCATCGGCCAGCCCATGTTGCCGACCCCGACGAAGCCGATTTGCGGGAGCGTGCTCACGCCGCGTCGATCTCCTTGAACACCTCGACGGCGGTCTTGAACGCGTCGAGCCCCGCCGGCACGCCGGCATAGACGCAGACGGCCATGAAGACCTCCTTGATTTCGTCGCGGGTGACGCCGTTGTTGAGCGCGCCCTTGAGGTGCAGCTTCAGCTCGTTCGGCCGGTTCAGCGCGGCGAGCATGGCGAGGTTGAGCAGGCTGCGATCGCGCCGCACCAGGCCGGGGCGGGTCCAGATATCGCCCCAGCAGAACTCGGTGACCATCTTCTGGAAGTCGGTCATGAAGTCGGTGGCGCTTTCGACGGACTTGTCGACATACTCGGCGCCCAGCACGGCGCGGCGCACGGCGAGGCCGGCGGCGAAGCGTTCGGTCTGGAATTCCTTGCGCAGCTTGGGGCCGGGCGCGGCCTTCGCGGCCACCTGCTTGGCGGCGGGCTTGGTGGCCTTGGCGGGCTTCGCGGCGGGCTTCGCGGATTTGGTGGCGGGTTTGGCGGCCTTGGCCATGTCGACTCTCCTGAATGAGTGGTCGGGAAACCTAGGGATTGTCAGAAGGGGCGGCAAGCTGGCATGCACCGGGGCAAGCGACGGAGCATGCCGGCATGAGCACCCCCACCTACGAAATCTTCGCCCTGCGCTACGCAAACTTCGCCGACCGCACCCAGGGCACCAACCTGATCTTCCCCGACGATCACGCCGCCCCCATGCCGCTCGATTTCTTCGTCTGGGCGATCCGCGGCGAGGGCCGCACCATCGTGCTCGACACCGGGTTCGACGCCGCCTCCGCCGCACGGCGCAACCGAATTTGGATCCGCTCGCCGATCGACGCCCTGCGCGGCATCGGCGTCGATCCCGACACGGTCGAGGACGTGGTGCTGAGCCACATGCATTGGGACCACGCCGGCCATTGGGATGCGTTCCCCAAGGCGAAATTCCACCTGCAAAAGGAGGAGATGGCCTACTGCACCGGCAGCTGCATGTGCCACGAGCCGCTGCGCCGGCCCTTCGACGTGGAGCATGTGGTGATGGCGGTGCGGCATGTGTTCCGCGAGCGCGTCAGCTTCCATGACGGCACGGTCGAGATCGCGCCCGGCATCACGCTGCATCTGGTCGGCGGGCATTCCGGCGGATTGCAGATCATGCGGGTGCCCACCGCGCGCGGGTGGGTGGTGCTGGCGAGCGACGCCACGCATTTCTGGAAGAACATCCGCGCCCGCAACCCCTTCACTTTGCTGCATAACCTCGAACGCATGATCGAAGGCTGGGTGACCTGCGAGAAACTGGCCGACGGGCCCGATCACATCATCCCCGGGCATGACCCGCTGGTGACCAGCCGCTTCCCTGCCCTCCCCGGCGACCCCGATACCGTGCTGCTCCATTTGCCGCCCGCCGGATGAGATCCGTGCTGCGCCTGCTGCGTCGTGTTCTGATCGGCCTGGCCGCGCTGCTGCTGCTCGTCATCGCCACCGCCGCCGCGCTGGTGTGGCGGACATTGCCGGACACCGACGTCACCGTCGCACTCCCGAGCCTCGCCGCCCCTGTCGATATCGGCTTCGATGACCAGGGCATCGCCCGGGTTCGCGCGGGCAGCGAGGCCGATGCCGCGACTGCCATGGGCTACCTGCACGCCCGCGAACGCATGTTCCAGATGGACATGACGCGCCGCGCCGCCGCCGGCGAATTATCAGAGGTGATCGGGTCGCTCGGGCTCAACAATGACCGGCTGATGCGCACCCTCGGCGTCCGCCGTGCCGCCGAGGCGGATGTGCTGGCGCTGCCGGCCGATACCCGGCTGATGCTCGAGGCCTATGCGCGCGGCGTCAACGCCTGGATCGCGGCACGCGGGCGCTTCGCCGGGCCGGAATATCTGGTGATCGGAACCCCTCGCCCGTGGAGCAGCGTCGATTGCGTGCTGTGGGGCAAGATGATGGGGCTCTATCTCAGCGGCAATTGGCGCGCCGAACTCGCCCGCGCCGGGCTCGCCAAGCGGCTGCCCCCGGATATCATGGACGCGTTGTGGCCCTCGGCCGCGGGCGGGCCGGGGACGCCGTTTGCAGCCTTACCGCCTGGGCTGGCCGACACCGCGACCCGGCTCGCCGCCGTGCTGCCGCGCTTCCCCGCCCCCTTCACCCTGCCGGAATCGGCGAGCGATGAGTGGGCGGTCGATGGCCGTTCCACCGTGTCGGGCTTCCCGATGCTGGCGGGCGATCCGCATCTCGGCTTCGCCATGCCCGGCACCTGGTATCTCGCCCGCATCGACCTGCCCGGCCGGGTGATCGCCGGCGCCACCGCGCCCGGGGTGCCGTTCGTGGTGCTCGGCCATAACGGCCATGTCGCCTGGACCTTCACCACCACCGGCGCCGACGTGCAGGACCTGTTCGTGGAAACCGCCGCAGGGCCGGATGCCTATGCGACGCCCGACGGCCCGCGCCCCTTTGCAACGCGCCAGGAGCGCATCCCGGTGCGCGGCGCGGCCGACGAGGTGCTGACGGTCCGCGAGACCAGCCACGGCCCTGTCGTGTCGGACCTGGTCGCCCCCGGCGGGCCGATCCTGGCGCTCGCCATGGCCAATCTCGCGCCCGGCGACACGGCGGCCGCCGGCATCCATCGCCTGAACCAGGCCGAGGACCTCGCGGCGGTGGCCCAGGCGGCGGCGATGATCACCGCGCCGGTGCAGAACCTGCTGGCGGCTGATCGCACCGGTATTGCCCTTTACGTGACCGGCCGGGTGCCTATCCGCAAGGGCGGCGATGGCGCACTCCCGGCGCGGGGTGATGACGGCAAAAGCGACTGGATCGGCCTGGCCGGCGGCGGGGCCCTGCCGCGCTTCATCGCCCCCGCCTCGGGGCGGCTCGTCAACGGCAATGAGCGCATCGCCCCGGCGGATTTCCCGGTCTTCATGGGCCGCGACTGGAACGGCGACTGGCGCGCACAGCGCATCCGGACCTTGCTCGACGCCACGCCCCGGCACAGCCTCGAGAGTTTCGCGCGCATGCAGGTCGACCCCGTCTCGGTCTTCGCCCAGGCCCTGCTGCCGCGGCTGCGGCGCACCACGCCGCTCGACGAGCGCTCCCGCCTTGCGCTCGGACTGCTCAACGGCTGGGACGGCGCAATGGCGGCCGAATTGCCGCAGCCTTTGGTGTTCAACGCCTGGATGGCGCGTTTCCGTGCCGCCCTGCTCGAACGCATCGAGGTGAGCGACAGCGCCGCCGTGGCGGGGTGGGAGATGGTCGAGGCGGCGCTCGGCGGGCCGACCTCGCCGCTGTGCGGCGGGTCCTGCGATACCATCCTGGCGCGCGCTTTATCGGAAGCTATGGCCGGCGTCGCTTCTCGCCACGGCGAGCAGCCCGCCAATTGGCGTTGGGGGATGGCGCATCAGGCGGTGTTCGCGCATCCCTTGCTCAGTCAGATCCCGGTGCTGAGCAGCCTCGGCGAACGGCGCATCGCCAGCCCCGGCGACGACACCACCTTGTTCCGGGCAGCCATGCGCAACGGGTTCGACGCAGTGCATGGCGCCGGGCTGCGGGCGGTTTATGATCTGGCCGACCTTGAGCAAAGCCGGTTCATCATCACCCCCGGACAATCCGGCAATATCGCGAGCCCCCTGGCCTGGAACCTCGTGGCGCCATGGCGCGCCGGGGCCACGCTGACGCTTTCCGCCAATGCCGTTACCGCCACACGGCTGCGCCTGACCCCCTGAAGCCCTCAGCGAGAGTATTCCGCCATGATCACCGACCCCGCCGCCCTCGCCGAATTGCAAGCCGGCATGATGACCAGCGGCGTGATGTCGCGCCGCGTCATCGCCTGGCTGATCGACTGCGTGTTGATCGGCATGATCGGCACCGCGGTGCTGAGCTTCTGCGCCTTCATCGGAATCGTGACCTTCGGGCTCGGCGCCGGTGCGTTCGGCATCCTGCCGCTGGTCCCGCTGCTCTACCATTGGCTGACCATGGCGAGCCCGCTCTCCGCCTCGCCCGGCCAGGCCATGCTCGGGCTGACCGTGCGCAACGAGGAGGATCTCGCGCCGGTGACGCCGCTGCAAGCGCTGATTTTCACCGCGCTGCTCTACGTCACGCTCGCCCTCGGCGTGTGGCCGATGCTGATCGCGTTGTTCACCACGCGCCATCGCACCATCCATGACATGCTGTCCGGCTGCGTGGTGGTGCGCAAGGAGGCGTTGACCCGGGCCGCCGCCTTCTGGAACATGGGCGCCCCCGGCGGATTTCGCCGCTAGACATTGGGACGCCCCTCGCCCGCATGAGCTTCAAGCCCCCCCGCCGCCCGCAATTCTTCTACACCACGGCGCCCCTCCCCTGCCCTTACGTGCCGGGCCGGACGGAGCGCAAGGTGGTGACCGAGATCACCGGGCAGGACGCCGAGACGCTGCATGACCGGCTTTCCCGCGCGGGGTTCCGGCGCAGCCATAACATCGCCTATGCGCCGGTGTGCCCCGGCTGCAACTCCTGCATCCCGATCCGCATCCCCGTCGCCGAATTCCAGCCCGAGCGGACGCTGCGCCGGATCATGAAGGCCAATGAGGGGGTGCGCGGCTACGACACCTCGGCGCGCGCCACCGCCGAGCAGTATCAGCTGTTCCAGCGCTACCAGCAGGCCCGCCACGGCGACGGCGACATGGCGACGATGAGTTTCTACGACTATCGCGCCATGGTGGAGGACACGCCGATCGAGACCTTCGTGGTGGAATTCCGCGAGGACGACGAGCGGCTGATCGGCGCCTGCCTGACCGATCGGCTGGGCGACGGGCTCTCGGCTGTCTACTCGTATTTCGCGCCCGGGCTGGAGAAGCGCTCGCTCGGCACCTACACCATCATGTGGCTGGTCAACCGCGCCCGCGAGTTGGAGCTGCCCTACGTGTATCTCGGCTACTGGGTGCCGGAGAGCCGCAAAATGGCCTACAAGGCGCGGTTCCGGCCGAGCGAAATCCTCCAGGCCGGTCAGTGGCGCCGCCTCGGCGATGTGGCCACCGAGTTCAGCGCGACCGTCAGCGAACCCGCGGGTTAATCGAGCTCGGCGGCGGCGAGTTCGCCCACGGTGATCGGCTTCAGTGGCGGGCGGATGCGGTAATAGCCAGCCTCGGCCACGTCCATACCATGCGCGGCGGCCATGATTTCGCTCACCACCGGCCCGCACATGCGCCCCTGGCAGGCGCCCATGCCGGTGCGGAGGAAGGATTTCGCCTGGTTCGGCCCCTGTGCCCCTGCCCGCGCGGCGGCACGGATGGCGCCGGCGGTGACCTCCTCGCAGCGGCAGACGATCACCTCGTCGGCGGGGTCGCGCAGCCAGGCGGGCGGGGCGTAGAGCCGGTCGAGAAAGGGGCGGATGGCGCGATGCTCGGCCAGTCCGCGCCGCTCGGGCGCCGCCAGCCGGTCCCGCGCCGCCGCGTCGATCCGCCCGGCGCGGCACAGCATCTCCGCCGCGGCGATCCGCCCGGCATGCTCGGCCGCCCGCGCGCCGCCGATCCCCGCGCCATCGCCGGCCACCAGCACGCCATCGACGCTGGTATTGCCGAAACCGTCCGTGCGGGGACGGAAACACCGCTGCACCGGATCCCAGTCATGCGCGCAGCCGAGTGCGCGCGTCATCTGCTGGGCGGGGATCACGCCCTCATGCAGCGCCACCACCGCGGCGGACAGCCACAACGGCCGGCCCCGGCTCTTGAAGGCGATGTCGGTGACCTCGCTGGTGCCCTTGAGTTCGATATCGGTGACACCGCCGAACACCGGCACCCCCTCGCGGCGCAGCGCGAGTTTCAGCGACACGCCCTTGGCGAGGTAGGACGGCCCCTTCCCCCGCAGCGCGCCCGGCAAGAGAGGCAGCGCGGCGGCGAGATTGCCGCGCGGCGTGGTGTCCAGCACCGCCATCGGCCGCGCCCCGGCGGCGAGGCATTGGGCGGCGAGCAGATAGACCAGCGGCCCGGCGCCGGCGATCACCAGATCCTCCGCCACCACCCCCGCCGATTTCAGCAGCACCTGGATGGCCCCCGCCGTCATCGCGCCCGGCAAGGTCCAGCCCGGCACCGGCACCGGGCGCTCCATCGCCCCGGTCGCCACCAGCACCGAACGCGCCAGCACGCGGAACGAGCGGCCGGACTGGCTCACCCAGACCTCGTGCGCTTCCTCGCCCGGCACGACCTGCCACACCATCGCGCGCGCCCGGTATTCGGCGCCGCAATTGCGGAAACGCGCGGCCAGTTCGTCGCCATGGGCGTAGTCGGCCCCGAGCGCCGCGAACAGGTCCGGCATCATCAGCGACATCTCCTCGACGCCGCGATAGATCTGTCCGCCCGGGCCGCCTTGTTCGTCGAGCACCAGCACGCGCGCCTGGTGGTCCGCCAGGGTAATCGCCGCCGCCATCCCCGCCGGTCCGGCGCCGATGATCACCGCGTCATAGACGGCGCTCACGCGAACTCCCCCTCGTCATCGTCGAACGGCGCGGCGGCGCCATCGAGCGCCTTGGCGCCGCGCTGGCGCCGCACCCGCATGCCCCGCGTCACCGTCACCATGCAGGCCTGGCGGCTGGCCAGGCCGTCGATCTCCATCAGGCAGTCGAAACACACGCCCATCATGCACCATGGCGCCCGCGAGGCGCCCGATACGGCGGTGGCGCGAAAGCCGCGCAGCCCGGCGGCGAGCAGGGCGGCGGCGACCGACTCGCCCTCGCGCGCGGTCACTTCGCGCCCCTCGAAATCGAATTCGATCTCGGCGCGCGGGTCTTCAAGCCTGCGAAACATCGAACCTCCCGGCGTTGAAGGCGGCCAGCGACGGCGGCAATTCGCCCGCCATCACCGCCGGCGCCAGGGCCAGCGCATGGGCGCCGGCCAGCGTCACGCCGGAATGGCAGGTGGCCGAGAAGGCGCCGGGATGGGTGAGGGACTGCTCGTAGATCGGGCAGCCATCGGGCGTCATCACCCGGAGCGCCGCCCAAACGCGCACGATATTGGCATCCTTCAACGCCGGCAGGGCGGCGAGGTTGCGCGCGGCGATGTCGCGCATGATCGGCGTGGTGGTGCGGATGTCGAACCCGACGTCCTCCTGGCTGTCCCCCATCATCACGCTGCCCTCATCGGTCTGGCGGATCACATGGGTCGCGTAGTCGAGCAGGGGCGCGAGCCGCTCGGTGACGATGATCTGCCCCTTCAGCGGGCTGACCGGCATCGACAGCCCGACCATCGGCGCGAGCCGGCGGCTGCCGAGCCCGGCGGCGATCACCACCCGCTTGGCGAGGAAGCGCTCCGCCCCCGCCCGCACGGTGAAGCCGCCATCATAGTCGATCGCGTCCACCGTGCGGCCCGGCAAATAGTCGCCGCCGAACCCCTCGAGCCCGGATTGCAGGGACCGCAGCGTTTTCAATGGATTGGCGTGGCCATCCATCGGGCAGAACGCGGCGCCGACCACCCCGTCGCCGATCCCCGGGACCATCGCGCGCAGCTCGGCGCGGCCGATCATCCGCGCGCCGCTACCGCCGCTCTCATTATGCATGCGCGCGATGAGATCCTCGCGGGCCTGATATTCCGCCTCGGAGAAACAGAAGGCGAGGCCGCCATTCTGCCGCAGCGCGACGTCGACGCCGGTCGCCTCGGCGAGGCTGCCCGCCAGCTCTGGCCATAGCTCGGCGGAGCGGCGGGTCCAATGCGCATAGGGCGGCATGCCGGCGCCCTTGCTCTGCACCCAGACCAGCCCGAAATTGCCGCGCGCCGCGCGAAAAGCGATGTCGCCCTCGTCGAGCAGCGCCACGGCGGCGCCCAGCCGCGCGGCGCCCCAGGCCACCGCGCCGCCGACCAGTCCGCCACCGATCACAATCAGATCATACGCCCGCATCGCGACTCCGCCCCTCGCGGGCCCAGGATGCAGGACCCGGCCGCGTCTGCCCACAGGGCAAACATCGGAAATGCGGGTCGATTGGCCCGGACGTACGCGTGCGCCGCCGCCGGGCATGCTCCCGGCAGCGCATCAGGCGACAGCGATGGAGGCGGTACATCGCCCGCCCGGCACGCGCGCGGCCATGGCCGGCGCCGGACGGGACGTGCGCAGCAGGATATAGCGCGTCGGATGAATGCGCCGGCGCACCATCGACCGGCGCCCCGCGTCATTGCGCACGCGCGCCACCTCGGCGGCTTTGCCCCGAAAGGCGGCATCGTCCAGCACATCGCCCTCGGCCAGCAAAGCGCGCAGCCGCGCGAGCCGCGCAATCTCGGCCCCGATCCTGGCGCGCCGCCGATGCCCCGCCGGCAGCGCATCAAGCCGCGTGCGGAGAATGGCCATGCGCGCGCCGAACAGCCCGCCCAGCACCAGCAGCATCTGCCGCAGGATACGGGTCAGCAGGGTTTGCCGGGGGGACGGGGCGGAGGACATCTTGGCCTTTCATGATCGGGTTTCGAGTTCCTTATATGTTCTCACAAACGCCGCGGCCCGTCAAGCAATATTTCTCCTATCCGCAAAAAATCTTCCCCCGGGTCAGATCGCCCGGAATTGTCGCAGCCGCGGCCGCAATGCTACGGGATCACCCAAGCGGCCGTGGCGGCCGGCAGCAGGAGCGCCCGATGGACTACACCACTTTCGATCTCACCATCGCCGACGGCATCGCCCATATCCAACTCAACCGGCCCGAGGCGCTCAACACCATGACGCCCGAATTCTGGGTCGAACTCCCCGCCGCCATCCGTGACATCGATGACAACGCGAAGGCGCGGGTGATCGTGATCTCCTCCACCGGCAAGCATTTCACCGCGGGGATGGACCTCGCGGTGTTCGGCTCCGGCGCCCCCTCGGGTGGCGCCGATACCACCAATGAGCGCGGCCGGGTGGCGGCCAATCTGCGCCTGCGGGTGCTCGATATCCAGAACAGCTTCAACGTGATCGAGGCCGCCCGCATGCCGGTGCTGGCGGCCATCCAGGGCGGCTGCGTCGGCGGCGGCGTCGATCTCGCCTC
>CAIWAJ010000039.1:0-3154 GCA_903910565.1 uncultured Rhodospirillales bacterium | reverse complement strand
CTCTTCGGGCCCGGCTTCTTCTTCGGCGCGGCGTAGTAATGCAGGTCCTGGTAGTCGATCGGCGGGTGATGGATCTTCGCCCAGTCGGGCTCCTCCATCTTCAGCCACGCCGCGAAGGCCTTCAGGCGCCAATCCAGCAGCCACTCGGGCTCGCCCTTGCGCGAGGAAATCAGGCGAACGATGTCCTCGTTCAGCCCCTTCGGCGCCATATCCATTTCGATATCAGTGGAGAAACCCCACTTGTAGCCACCCTCGGTGACCGCGGCGACCGTATCCAGCGTCTCAGTAACGGCGGGCATTCTGTTTCTCCTACTCGGCTGCCGACGCGCTCATCGGCGCCGGCACGCGGAATGCGAGGGGCACCGAAGCCGCCCGCATGTCCGCCAATGATATGTCTGTCAGCGCCGCGCGAATGGCGTCGTTCACCAGGTCCCACCGCCCTTTGACCGCGCAGATGTTGCCGACATCACACCCCCCGCCGCCACCTTCGACGCAAGCGGTCAGCGCGATCGGCCCGTCGATCGCGGCGATCACGTCCGCCACGGTCACCTCATCCAAAGGCCGCGACAGCCGATAGCCCCCCCGCGCGCCGCGCTGGGACGTCACCAGCGATGCCGTCGCCAACGCCTTCAGCACCTTAGCCACCGTCGGCTCCGGCACGCCGGTCGCCATCGCGATCCCCGGTGAGGTCTGCACACAATCCTCTCCTGCCCGGAGACAATCCCCAAGCCGGATGAGCACCACCACCGCATAATCGGTCAGCTTTGAAAGCCTGAGCATGCCATCATAACCCTATTCGGACCTAAGCAGTCCTGATTCGGGCAAATGGCCCATCCCCCCGCGCGCGTCAAGACCGAGCGGGTTAAGAAAAGCCAGGGCGGCGCCCTCTCCTGTCGCTACGCCTGTCCCGGCTTGGCGTCGCGGAAGTTGGTGCCGGTTTCGGCGAGGCGGCGCAGCAGGGCGGAAGGGGCCCAGCGCTCGCCGTATTGCTGATGCCACGCGGCGATCTGGTTGTAGACGTCGCGCACCCCGATGCCATCGGCCCAGTACATCAGGCCGCCACGGTAGCGGGGGAAGCCGAAGCCGTGCAGCCACATGATGTCGACGTCCGATGAGCGGAAGGCGATGCCCTCTTCCAGGATCTTGCAGGCCTCATTGACGGAGGCAAAGAGCAGGCGGCGCAAGATTTCCTCGTCGCTGAAGCTGCGCGGCGGGTTGCCCAGTTTGGCGGCTTCCTCGCGGATGATGTCGGCTACGATAGGGTCAGGATACGGCGTGCGATCGCCCTTCTCGTAGCGATACCAGCCGGCACTGGTTTTTTGGCCGAAGCGGCCGAGTTCGCAGAGCCGGTCGGGGATGGGCTGCTTGCGGTAGTTGGGGTTGGCGGCGGCGCGGCGCTTGCGGCTGGCCCAGCCAATATCGAGGCCGGCGAGGTCACCCACCGCGAAGGGGCCCATGGGGTAGCCGAAATCGACCATCACCTTGTCGATCTGCTCCGGCAGGGCGCCTTCTTCCAGCATGATGATGGTCTCGATGCTGAACGGCGCGCGGCTGCGATTGGCGAGGAAGCCGTCGCAATTGCCGCAGCCAACGCTGATCTTGCCGATGGCGCGGCCCATCTTCATCACGGAGGCGAAGGTGGAGGGCGCGGTTTTCGAACCGTTCACCACCTCCAGCAGCTTCATCACATTGGCCGGCGAGAAGAAATGCGCGCCCGCGACGTCCTCGGGGCGTGTGGTGACGGATGCGATTTCGTCGATATCGAGCGCGGAGGTGTTCGATAGCATAAGCGCGCCGGGCTTCATCACCGCGTCGAGCTTGGTGAAGACCTCCTTTTTTGGCCCCATTTCCTCGAAGATCGCCTCGATCACCGCGTCGGCATCGGCGATGGCCTCGTAGGTGTCGACCGGATGGATGCGGGCGAGGCGGGCGTCCATCTCGGCCTGGGAGAGGCTGCCGCGCTTGACCGAGGTGGCGTAGTTGTTGCGGATACGCTCCATGCCGCGGGCCATCGCTTCGGGCGAGGCTTCGAGCACGCGCACGGGGATGCCGAAATCGGCGAAGGACATGGCGATGCCGCCCCCCATGGTGCCTGCGCCGACCACGGCGGCCGAGGCGATTTCGCGCACAGGCGTGCTGTCGGGCAGACCGGGGATGCGGGCGACCTCTCGCTCGGCGAAGAATGCGTAGCGCAGCGCCTTGGCCTCGTCGGAGTTCTCAAGTTCGAGAAACAGTTCTTGCTCGCGCACGATGCCCTGCTCGAAGGGCAGGGTGCAGGCAGCCTCGACGGCGGCGATGCAGTTGTACGGCGCCTTCTGGTTGCGCGCCTTGCGGGCAATCGACTTGCGCATGGCGTCGAACATGCCGGGATCGGCCTGGTAGTCGGCGAGCTGGGTATTGCGGTCACGCACGCGGGGAAGGGGGCGGACATCCGCCTTGCTGCGGGCGAAGGCGACGGCTTCGGCGCGCAGGTCGCCATCCACCACTTTATCGAGAATGCCAAAGGAGAGCGCCTCGTCGGCCGGGACGTGGCGGCCGGTCACGATCATGTCGAGCGCGCGCTTGGCGCCAATCAGGCGGGGCAGGCGCTGGGTGCCATTGCCGCCGGGCAGGATGCCGATCAGCACCTCTGGGAGCCCGACCTTGGCGCTGCGCACGGCGATGCGATAATGGCAACCCATGGCATTCTCGAGCCCGCCGCCGAGGGCGTAGCCGTGGATGGCGGCGACGATCGGCTTGGCGCTCTGGTCCTTCACATCATAGGTTCGCTCGCCGATCGGGGTGCGCGGGCGGCCCTTGCCAAACTGGCGGATATCGGCGCCGGCGATGAAGCTGCGCCCGGCGCCGATCAGCACGATCGACTTCACCGCGGGATCATCGTTGGCGGCCTTGAGGCTGGCGATGATGCCTTCCGGCACGCCGGGGCTCAGCGCGTTGACGGGCGGGTTGTCCACCACGATCACCGCGACATCCCCGTCCTTTTCCAGCCGAACCAGTGCATTCTCGCTCATGGCGTTTCCCGTGCGTTTGTTGCCCTGCGGCGGAGGCTAAGCGGTCGTGCGCGTGGCGTCGAGAGTGCCCGCTTGCGCAGCACGGCGGAGCGGCAACATACTCTGGTCAAACAGCCAGCGTGGCATCGGAGGAAATCATGGAT
>CAIWAJ010000038.1:0-1690 GCA_903910565.1 uncultured Rhodospirillales bacterium | reverse complement strand
CGGAGCGGAGCGGACGGCGCTGGCGGCGCGGGAGATTATCCTGGCGGGCGGGCCGATCAATACGCCGCAATTGCTGAAGCTTTCGGGCGTCGGCCCGGCGGCGGAGTTGCAGCGCTTCGGCATCCCCATCGTGGCCAATCGGCCGGGGGTGGGGGAGAATTTGCAGGATCACCTGGAGTTCTATTTCCAGGTGGAGTGCACGCAGCCGATCACGCTGTATTCGGCGATGAACCCGCTGGCCAAGCTCGGCATCGGGTTGCGCTGGCTGTTGCGGCGGGATGGGCTGGGAGCGACCAACCATTTCGAGTCCTGCGGTTTTATCCGCAGCCGGGCGGGGGTGCCCTGGCCGGATATCCAGTACCATTTCCTGCCGCTGGCGATCGCCTATGACGGCTCGGCGCTGGCGGATCGGCACGGGTTCCAGGCCCATGTCGGGCCGATGCGATCGAAGAGCCGTGGGCATGTGCGGTTGGCCTCGGCCGATCCGCTGATGAAGCCGGTGATCCGCTTCAACTATATGAGCCACGAGGACGACTGGACGGAGATGCGGGCCTGCGTGCGGCTGACGCGGGAGATTTTCGCGCAGGCGGCGTTCGACCCCTATCGCGGGCGGGAGCTCCAGCCGGGTGCGGACGTGGTGAGCGACGCGGAGATCGACGATTTCATCCGCCGCAAGGTGGAGAGCGCTTATCACCCCTGCGGCACCAGCCGCATGGGGGCGGCCAATGATGCCCAGGCGGTGGTGGACCCGGATTGCCGGGTGATCGGGGTGGATGCGCTGAGGGTGGTGGACAGCTCCATCATGCCGAACGTCACCACCGGCAACCTCAACGCCCCCACCATCATGCTGGCCGAGAAGGCCGCCGATCACATTCTGGGGCGGCCGAGGCTGGCGCCCTCCAACGCGCCGTTCCACACTGCGGCGAATTGGGAAACAGCCCAACGATGAACGCACATGGAGTGAGACGATGAGGACCCATGCCCGCGCGGTGGTGATCGGCGGCGGCGCCGTCGGCGTCAGCACGCTTTATCATCTGGCGAAGAAGGGCTGGACGGACAGCGTGCTGATCGAGCGCAAGGAGCTCACCTCGGGCTCCACCTGGCACGCCGCCGGGCTGCTGCCGCTGTTCAACCTCAGCTACTCCGTCGGGCAGATCCATAAATACTCGGTGGCGCTCTACAAGCGGCTGGAGGCCGAGACCGGGCAGAATGTCGGGCTGCGCCAGGTCAGCAATATCCGCCTCGCCCGCACGCAGGACCGGATGGACGAGTACCGCTTCTACGCGGGGGTGGCAAAGACCATCGGGGTGGACGTGCGGTTCCTCACGCCGGACGAGGTGAAGGCGATCTGGCCGCTGTGCAACACGGAGGGGCTGATCGGCGCCATCCAGCACCCGGAGGACGGCTATATCCAGCCGGCCGATCTCACCCAGGCGCTGGCGCGTGGGGCGCGGGCGATGGGGGCGGAGATCAATCGCTACACCACGGTGACCGGCATTGTGCGGCTGCCCTCCGGAGAGTGGCGGGTGGATACCGACAAGGGCGCGATCACCTGCGAGCACGTGGTCTCCGCCACCGGCAGTTTCGCGCGGCGGACCGGGGCGATGGTGGGGCTCGAAATCCCGGTCATCCCCGTGGAGCACCAGTATATCGTCACCGAGCCGCATCCGCTGATCCAGGAGCGCAAGCG
>CAIWAJ010000037.1:0-3768 GCA_903910565.1 uncultured Rhodospirillales bacterium | reverse complement strand
GGCCCACACGCGCCGCCGGGAAATCCCCCGCCGCCCCGCCCTCCAGCGCCGCGTTCAACCGCGCCACCAGATCCGCCCGCGCCGCCGTCGCGGCCACCGCATGGCGGGCCATCGCGTCCTCGATGCCCGCCAGCCAGGCGCGATCCGCCCGTCCCTCCCCTAGCAGCCGGTTGCGGCTCGCGGTCGCGCTCTCATAGGCGGCGACCTCACGGGCATGGCCGGGCTCGACGGCGTAGACCAGCCGATCGAGAAAGCGCCGCCGTCCGGAGGCGCCCTCCTGGAACAACCGATCCATCTGCGGCGTGAGCCACACCGCCGCCACCCGCTCGGCGATCTCCGCCTGGCTGCGCGGCGTGGCGCCATCGAGGCGAAACACCCGCCGATCCGGCGCATCAGGCTCGGTGCCGGTGCCGATATCGCTCTCGCCCGAAGGCGTGGCGAAACGCCCGGCCACCGCCCAATGGGCCGCGCCATGGCGCAGATACTCGGCTACTCGCGCGCCGCGCAGACCGCGCCCCGGCGAGAGCAGGGAGATCGCCTCCAGGAGATTGGTCTTGCCGCTGCCATTCGGCCCGGCGATCGCCACCATCCGCGCGGAGCTGCGCCAAACCAGCGACTCGTAGCTGCGAAAACCGGTCAACGTCAGGCGGGTCAGCCGCAGCGCCAGAGGCGCGGCAGCCTCCCCCGTCACACGCCCCCCATCAGACCCGCATCGGCATCAGCACGTAGAGCGCGCTTGCATCGCCCGCATCCTGCACGATGGTCGGCGCAGCGCCGTCGGAGAAGCGGAACTCGACATCGCCCTTGATCTGGTCGGTGATGTCATTGAGGTAGCGCGCCTGGAAGCCGATCTCGAGCGGCCCGGCCTCATACTTCACCCGGTCAGCGTCGAGCTCCTCGGTCGCCGAACCCTGCTCGGCGCTGGCGGCGCTCAGCACCAGCAGATCACGCGCCAGCGACATCTTCACCGGGCGCGAGCGCTCGGAGGAAATCGCCGCCACGCGGGCCACCGCCTGGGCGAAATCGGCGCTGCTGACGCGCAGCACCTTCTCGTTGTCGCGCGGGATCACCCGCTCATATTCGGGGAAAGTGCCGTCGATCAGCTTGCTCGTCAGCAGGATGGTGCCGACGCGGAACTGGATTCGGGTGTCGGACAGCGCGATATCCACATCCCCAGACACTTCGTCGAGCAGCTTGCGCAGCTCGTTCACCGTCTTGCGCGGGATGATCACGCCCGGCATGCCGCCGGCGCCGGGCGGCAGCGGCTCCTCGACGCGGGCCAGGCGATGCCCGTCAGTCGCCACCGCGCGCAGCACTTTCGTGCCGCCGACATCGGCTGCGTGCACATAGATGCCGTTGAGATAGTAGCGCGTTTCCTCGGTGGAGATCGCGAAGCGGGTGCGGTCGATCAGCGCCCGCAGCGTTTGGCCGCCGAGCGCGAATTTGTGCGGCAAGGTTCCAGCGGTCATCGAAGGGAAGTCGTCGATCGGCAGCGCCACCAGGCTCGTGGCGTAGCGACCGGCGCGCAGCTTCACCGGGGCGTCCCCACCGGGGTGATCGAACTCGATCTCGACGCCTTCCGGCAGGCGGCGCACGATCTCATACAGCGTGGCGGCCGGCGCGGTGCAGGCGCCGTTTCGGCTGGATTGCGCCGCCACTTCCTCGACGACGGCGATCTCCATGTCAGTCGCGGTCAGCGTCAGCTTGCCATCACGCACGGCGATCATGACGTTGGCGAGGATGGGGATGGTGTTGCGCTTCTCCACCACGCTCTGCACATGGGCGAGCGCCTTGAGCAGCGTTGCGCGTTCGGCGGTGAACTTCATCTGATCATCCTCTGGGGTCGCCGCCCGGGCGGGCCATGTTCCGGCGAATCGTGGTCTTTCACCTTAGCAACCCGGCACGTGTCTCGCAAAGTGCCGCAGGAACCATTCGCCTCGCGGTTGCTTTTTTCCCGCGCGATCCCCACGTTTCGGCGATCGAGGGAGGAAGTTCCATGCTGTCACGTCGCGCGTTATTCATGTCGGCGGCCACGGCCGCCGTCTTCGCCACGCCTCGCCTTGCCGCCGCCCAGGCGAGCGGCCCCTATTCCCTGCCGCCATTGCCCTATGGGTTCGACGCCAACGAACCGCATATCGATGCGACGACCATGCAGATCCACCACGACCGCCACCACGCCGCCTATGTCGCCAACCTCAACGCCGCCGTGAAGGATTACCCCCAACTCGCCACCTTCGCGCCCGACGCCCTGCTCGGCCGCATCGCGGAAATCCCCGAGGCGATCCGTACCGTCGTGCGCAACAGCGGCGGCGGGCACGTGAACCACACGATGTTCTGGCAGATCATGGGCGGCAAGGGCGGCGCGCCCGAAGGCGCCCTGGCAGCCGCGATTGACCGCGACCTCGGTGGGCTCGATGCCTTCAAGGCCGCCTTCAACCGCTCCGGCGCCGGCGTGTTCGGCTCCGGCTGGGTGTTCGTCACCGTCACCAAGGAGGGCAAGCTGGCCCTCGCCCCGCGCCCCAACCAGGACAGCCCGATCATGGACGGCACCCGGGTGCTGATCGGCAATGACGTGTGGGAGCACGCCTATTACCTGAAATACCAGAACCGCCGGCCGGACTACCTGGCCGCCTGGTGGAACGTGCTCGACTGGTCGAAAATCGCCGCCCGCTACGACCAGGCGATGGCGGGCACGCTGACGATCTGAGGCCCTACCCGGCGGCGATCCAGTCGGCGATCAGCCGGCTGGCGATGCTGTCTCCGCGCGGCAGCAGGAAGCCGTGGTCGCGCGGGTTGCGCAGTTGGTCCCGCGTGAACCATTTGGCATCGACCAACTCTCCGGGATCGATGGTGATCGCCTCGGTGGTCGCCTCGGCGTAGAAGCCCAGCATGATCGAGGCCGGAAACGGCCAGGGCTGGCTGGAATGATAGTGCACGCGGCCGACCCGCACGCCCGATTCCTCGAACACCTCGCGCGCCACCGCCTCCTCCAGGCTCTCGCCCGGCTCGACGAAGCCGGCCAGCGTGGAATACATGTTCGAGCCTGGGAACCGCGCGGAATGGCCGAGCAGCGCCCGGTCGCCCGAATAGACCAGCATGATCACCGCGGGGTCCGTGCGGGGGAAATGCTGCGTGTTGCAGCCGGTGCAGAACATCACATGCCCCGCACTGCGCGGCTCGCACGCCGTTCCGCAAATGCCGCAGAACTTGTGCCGGCTGCGCCAGTGCATCAGCCCGCGGGCATGGGCCATGATCGAGGCCTCCTCGCCGTTCAGCAGGCCCGGCACCGCCCGCAGATCGACGAATTCGCCCATCCCCTCCGGCAGCAGCGGCAAGGGATCATCCGCCGCGCTCACGTCCACCGTAAACAGCGGCACGTCGCCCTGCAGACCCAAAAACGCCCAAGGCCCGCCCGACATCCGCACCGCTTCGGCCGCCTCATGCGTCAGGAACACCGCCTCCGGCCGCCCCTCCGCCTTGCCCCGCATCAAATTGCGCGACCGCCACACCGGCGCGAACAACGACTGCGAATCCGCCAAGGCCGCGGCGATGAACGCCTCATCATCCCGCTTCTCCGCCGCCCGATCCAACGGACTCCCGGTGTACACATTCGGCCGGCTGGCTACGATCAACGTCACAACATCACCCCATCCATATTCCCCCCAACCCTGCCCCCCACCGCGCGCCGAGGCAAGGCCGGGGCGGGTGAAGGAAGGAGGGCCAGGGCTCTGCCCTGGACCCGCCTCGGGGCATAGCCCCTAGGAACCG
>CAIWAJ010000036.1:0-3744 GCA_903910565.1 uncultured Rhodospirillales bacterium | reverse complement strand
GGCGCCTTCACCGGCGCGGTCAAGCAGACGATCGGCAAGATCGAGGCGGCCAACAAGGGCACCCTCTTCCTCGACGAAATCGGCGACCTGCCGCATCAGTTGCAGGTCAAACTGCTGCGCTTCCTGCAGGAACAGGTGATCGAGCGTATCGGCGGCCGCAGCACCATCCCCGTCGATGTCCGCGTCGTCTCCGCCACCAACGCCATGCTGGAGGAACAGATCACCGACGGGCGGTTCCGCAACGACCTCTATTATCGCCTGAATTCGGTGACGGTCCGCATCCCGGCGCTGCGCGAGCGCCCGGGTGACCCGATGCTGCTGGCGCGCTACTTCCTCAGCCGCTTCAATCGCGAATTCAACCGCAACCTGCGCGGCTTCACCGAGGCCGCGGTCTCCGCCCTCTCGGCGCATGACTGGCCTGGCAACGTGCGCGAGCTGGAAAACCGCATGAAGCGCGCCGTGGTGATGGCCGACGGCAAGCTGGTCGATGCCGAGGACCTCGAGCTCGCCGCCGGCGCCTCCGATGTCGAGGACCTCGACCTTCGCGCCGCGCGGATGCGCGCCGAGCGCGACGTCATCCAGCGCGCGCTGGCCCGCAGCAACGGCACCCTCGCGGCCGCCGCCAAGCTGCTCGGCGTCAGCCGCCCCACACTATATACGCTGCTGGAAGCCCATAATCTCGACACGGCCGGCGAGGCCTCCGATCCCGCGGCTGGCGGTTGACCGTACCCCCCGGAATGCAAGAGCCATGAAACGCCGCGCATGAAAAAGCTGCTGCTTCTCATCATCCCCGTTCTGCTGCTGTCCAGCGCCGGCGCCGCGCTGTGGTGGAAATACGGCCGCGCCCGCGATCCCTTCGCCCGCGCGCAGGAGCTGATGGACAAGGGTGACCTCCGCGGCGCCCAGCTCGAACTGCGCAACACCATCCGCTCCGCCCCCAACAATGCCGCCGCGCATTACCGGCTCGGCCAGGTCGATCAGCGTGTCGGCGATTACCTGGCCGCCGAGAAGGAGCTGAAGACCGCCCGCGAGCAGGGCTTCGAGGCCCGCCTGATCAATCCGCTGCTGGCCCAGGCCTACATGGCGCAGGGTCACTACCGCGAGCTGCTGCGTGATTTCCCGGTGCAGGGATTACCCGGCGAGCAGGCCGCGGTGCTGCTCACCCAGCGCGCCTTGGCGCAGCTCTCGCTGGGGGACCTTCCCAGCGCGCTCAACTCCGCCACCGAGGCGGAGCGGCTGACGCCCAACTCCCTCGAACCGCCGATGGCCGCGGCGCGCATCCTGGTCGCCCGTAACGACTTCGACGCCGCGCAGGTCAAGGTCGACCGCGCCCTGCAGATCAACGCGCGCTCCGTCGAGGCGATGATCATGCGCGGCCAGCTCAGCAACGTGAAAGGCGACCGCACCCGCGCCATCACCGATTTCGACGCGGCGCTCGCACTCAACCCGCGCAACCTCACCGCCCGGCTCGAACGCGCCAACCTCCTGCTGATGGACAACAAGGACGCCCGCGCCAAGGACGACGTGAACGCCGCGCTCGAGATCGAGCCGCGCAGCTCGATGGCGATCTATCTGCGCTCGGTGATCGAGATCAAGGCCGAGGACTACGCCGGCGCCGAGGCCGACCTCAACAAGATCGCCCCCCTGCTCGGCCGCTTCCCGCGCGGCTTCTTCTTCTTCGCCATCGCCAAATACAATCTCGGCCAGGCCGAGCAGGCATCGGACGCCGCCAACAAGTTCCTCGCCAAGAACCCCAAGGACCCCGACGCCATCAAGCTGTTCTCCCGTATCGAGCTCGCCGCCCGCCGGCCCGGCGCGGTGATCAAGGTGCTGCTCGACATGCAGAAGGCCGGCGGCCTGGACAGCGACATGCTCGATCTCCTCGGGCGCGCCTACGCCCTGTCCGGCCGCCCGCAACAAGCCCTGCTCACCATGGAGCGCGCCGCCGCCCTGGCGCCGTCCAGCGCCGACATCCTCACCCGCCTCGCCGCTCTGCGCCTCTCCCTCGGTGACGCCGCCCGCGCGTCGGACGAGTTCGAGAAGGCCTTCGCCATGGCGCCCGACAAGACGGCCGCCGCCGAACAGCTCGTCCTCGCCTCGATCTCCAGCGGCGAGATCGACCGCGCCGCCGTCTCCCTCGCCCGCCTGGTCAAGGCCAAAGGCGAGAGCGAGATCACCGGCAATCTCGCCGCCCTCATCCGCATGGCGCAGCTCGACCTGACCGGCGCCGTCACCCAGCTGCAAACGACCATCGCCGCCTACCCGGAATCCATCCAGCCCCGCATCAACCTCGCCAAGGTCCTGGTGCTGCTCGATCGCGCCGCCGAGGCGCAGGTCGTGCTCGGCGAGGTGCTGGACCGCCGCCCCGCCGATGGCGTCGCGCTCAACAACCTCGTCGGCCTGCTCAACGCCGACAACCGCGGCTCCGTGGCCCTCACCCGCCTCGAAAAGGCCCACGCCGCCGCCGCCAAGGACTCCGACATCACCATCGCCCTGGCCAACCAGCTCCTGCGCCAGAACGACGGCAAGAAGGCCCTCGCTTTGGTCGACGAGGTGCTGCGCGACCAGCCCGAGAACATCGCCCTCCTCACCGCCAAGGGCCGCTACCTCGGCGCCCGCGGCCAGAACGAGGATGCCGAATCCGCGTACCGGCAGGTGCTCGAACTGAACCCGCTCGATATCGCCGCCCGCCGCGCCATCGCCGAACTCCGCCTCTCCGCCAAGGACCCCGACGGCGCCCGCAAGATCCTCGCCGACGGGCTGCGCGCCGAGCCCGGCAGCGCGCCCCTCATGCAGCTGATGATCGAGACCGTGCTCCGCGCCAAGGGCCTCGACGCCGCGCTGACCGAAGCCGATCGCCTCTCGCGTGATCCCGCCAACATGCCCAACGCCCGCTGGCTCCGCGGCGACGCGCTGATGGCCTCCGCCCGCTTCACTGATGCCGTCGGCGCCTTCGCCACCGATTTCCGCGCCGATCCCGGCACCACCGGCCTGCTCCGCCTCGTCGGCGCCTACAACGCCAGCGGCCGCACCGACCAGTCCACCCAGCTCCTGCGCGACTGGCTCACCGGCCATCCCGACGATGCCGCCGCCGCCGAACAGCTCGCCGGGCTCGACATCATCTCCCGCCGCTTCTTCGAGGCCGAAAAACAGCTCCTCGCCGTGCTCGCGCAACGCCCCTCGGATTCCGTGGCCCTCAACAACCTCGCCTGGGTCTACCTCCAGCGCAACGACACCCGCGCCCGCCCGGTCGCGCAGAAATCCTACCTCCTCAACCCCTCCCCCGAGGCCGCCGACACCCTCGGCTGGATCCTCACCACCACCGGCAACGCCCCGACCGGCTACACTTTGCTGCGCCAGGCCGCCACCGCGCTCAGCCGAGACCCCACGGTGCTCTACCACTACGCCGTCGCGCAGAAGGAAACCGGCCGCAAGGAGGATGCCATCGCCACCCTCCGCCCCCTCCTCCTCGGCATTTCCGAGTTCGAGGAACGCCCGGCCGCGCAGAAGCTCCTGACCGAGTTGACCGCGGTCAAGTGAGCGCAGGATGACAGGAAGCAAGCGGTTCTTTTTTGAAAAAAAGAACCAAAAAACTTTTACTCCTTGGCTCGGAGCCGCCCGGGCCAACGCCGAACCAATGTCCCAAAAAGTTTTTGCTTCTTTTTTCAAAAAGAAGCGCTTGCCTCCTGTCCTCGCATGACCCCCCTCCGTCTCCTCACCTTCTCGACGCTCTACCCCGACAGC
>CAIWAJ010000035.1:0-8332 GCA_903910565.1 uncultured Rhodospirillales bacterium | reverse complement strand
TGGCAGAACTCATGGCGCCGACCAGCGACGCCACGCCAACACAGATTGCCACCATGGCCGCGTGATCCATGGCCACCCCAAACTACACCAGAATTTCCACCATCTTGACGGACGCGACCCCCGCGTCCGCGAGCCGATGGCTGAAACGCCTATTGCGGCCATCTTCCGGTGAGTGCCATTGCGCCTGTCGCCAAGGGGCTTGGCACCCTGAAAGGCTGGGTCGGCGCCAACCGCGTACGGGTATATGGCTTTGCGGTGGAACTGGCCTCGCCCGCCGAGTGTGTCAGGCTGATCGTTGAAATCGACGGTAAGGAGGTCGCCCGGATCGTCGCCGATCGGCATCATGACGGTCCGGCCTTGACACGTCTGAGTTCCGGTCAGATCCACGGGTTCCATCTCGCATATTCGCCTTTGGATCCGTCGGTTCCCCATACGATCGCCGTGCGCAGGGAGGATGACGGCGTACACGTGCCAAGTTCGCCAGCATTGCTGGATGCGGGGTTCACCTTCAATCGGGCCACGCTGCTCGAACTTGCGCGAATGTTCGATGCAGTGAGCGATCCGGCCGAAATGTCCTCATGCATCGAATTCTTGGAGGAGCGGATAGCAAGCCTTCGCAGCCGCAATCACGATCACATCAACCCCCGGGAAGGCCGCGATGCGTTGCGGAACCTCCGCACGGAAATTGGCCCGGCGTTCGATGATGTGATAGCGAGGGAGTACGCGCAGCTTGCAAGGCCGCGCTTGCTGATCATCTGCGATAGTCTCCCCGGCCGCGATCATCCCGCCGGGAGGTTGATCCGAGGGCAAGTCGAATTGCTTTGCGCGCTCGGCTGGGATGCCAGCCTCGCCGCTGCCGCCGCGCTGGAAAACCCCCGCCAGGTGGAGGCGGTCGCCGCGGAACTCGGTGTCCATCCGCTCGCCATGCCGATGAACTACTCCATCGAGGACATCCTGAAGCGACAGCGGCGCGGTTTCGATGCGGTCTACTTCGCCGACGTCCTGTCCGCTACCCGCTATCTCCAGCTCGCGCGTGCCTACCAGCCCTCCGCCTTTGTTGCGCTCGTAGTGCCGCGCCTGGAACATCTCATGCTGGAGCAGCTCGCCGATGTTGCCGTGCAGCCGGAACTGCGGACGGCGAGCCGGCGGGTGCGGTTTCTCGAAACGACCGCCGTGCGCATGGCCGATTGCATCATCACCGCCACGCCGCGCGAGGCGCGCGCTTTGGCCGCCCTGCTGCCCGGCGGCAATTTCCGCGCCATAGCCGCCCCAGCCATGCCGCCCGCGGCGGCGCCATGGCGGGAGCGATCGGCAATCGGTTTCATCGGCAGCTTTGCCGATCAAGCCGACCGTGACGCTGCCATTTGGCTGATCAACGACATCATGCCCGCCGTCTGGCGCCGCGCGCCGGAAATCCTGTGCCATGTCGCCGGGCCTGGCTGGTCCGCGGATGCAATACCTGATCGCGATCCGCGCATTGTCCTGCATGACGGCGCCGGTGGCCTTATGGAGAATCTGCGGCTGACCGTCGCGCCCCATCGCGTTGCCTGCGGCATGGCATGGCACGCGATCGACAGCCTTGCCGGTGGTATCCCCTGCGTCATGAGTCAGGTTGTCGCAGCTGGCCTGCCGCGACATGAAATGCTCGCCACCTCCAGCGAATTGCGCGGGCTGATTGCCCCGGACACCGAGAGTTTCGCGCGCGCGATCCTGCGGCTTCATGCCGATATGGACAGCAATCTGGCCGCCGGCGCGGCCGGAAGCCTGCTGGTGCAAGCCACGCTCGGCGCCGGGATGATCCGCGCCCAATTGGCCGCCGCGTTTCCTCGTCCGGCCTGAGCGTCCTTACACCCCCGGCGGATACCCCTCGTACTGCGGCAGATCATCCGTGATTTCGAACCACGGCGCCTTGAACGCCACGAAACAATGGAACCCCGGCCGCACCCCCGGGTCCCCGTCCAGGCTGCCCACCGCCAGCCCATAGGTCTCCAGCCGCGCCGGGTTCTGCATCGTCGCCTCCGCGTCCTCCGAGTTCCAATTCACCACCGGCGAGCCGCAGCGCCCGCAGAACCCGCGATGAAATCCCGGCGAAGACGCATGGCTGCGCAACTCCCCCTCCCCCGAAACCCACCGGAAATCCATCTTCCGCACCCGCGCCCTTGTCCGAAACGCCGCCCCCTGCGCCTTGCGGCAGGCATTGCAGTGGCAATTCCCTACCCCCATCAACGCCCCCGTAATCTCAAACCGGATGGCGCCACATTGGCACCCGCCACCTATCGACATCGCTCCACTCCCTGGCTCACTGCCCCTACAGGACAAAATTTTCGCGTCGGCTGCAATTTTTCCTTGCAAGCCGCAAAAAAGTTATTTATAAGCGCATTAATGTCATTGTTCACTTCAAGCTTCGGTCTGCTCTTCGCCGCCCTGCGCGCCGCCCTCGGCCTGCGCCCGGGCGAGAGCCCTCTCGCGCGCCTGTTCGAAGCCTATTTCAACCGCGTCATGGCCCGCCTCGAACACCTCATGGCCCAAGCCCAGGCCGGCACCCTCACCCCCGCGCCCGACCCCATTGCGCCGCCGCGATCGACCCGCCGCCGCACCCAGCGCGCCCGCACGCCCGGACTCCGCCGATCCCCCCGCCGCGCCGCGCCGGCCCCTGCCATGCGCCGCCACGAATCCGCCCGGCGCGCCCAAGTTTTCCCCCCGCGCGTACCCACGCGCGCCCTCAAATCCGCCCACATCGCCCCGCGCCGACCGGCATTTCAAAAATTTGCCCCCCCAGCCCTGCCGCTTCAGCACGTCCTTATTGTTCCTATATCAGAATAAATCAGCAAAACTCAGGAAATCTCATCCTCGAACGCCGCCACAAAATCCTCCAGCACCCGCGTCCGCTCCCCCGCCAGCCGCGCCCCGGTCGCCGTCTGGAACCCATCCGCCAATGTCAGCAACTTCGCCCGGAAATGATCCAGCGCATAGGCCCGGTCATCGAGCGGCCGATCCACCGCCGCCGGGTCCCCCGCATGATACAACGCCGAGCCCATCCGCCCCGCCGTATAGAAACACCTGGCAATCCCGATACACCCGATCGCGTCCAACCGGTCGGCATCCTGCAAAATCCTCGCCTCCAGCGTCTGCGGTGCAATCCCCGCGGAAAAACTATGCGATTCAATGGCATGCGAAACCCGCGCAATCCGCTCCGCCCCCCACCCCCGCCCCGCCAGCACCCCCGCCGCCTTCTCCGCCGCCAACCGCGAAGCCTGCCCCCGCAGCGGGGAGGATTTCTCGACATGCACGCAGTCATGCAACAACACCGCCACCGCCAGCAGATCGAGGTCCCCCCCCTCCCCCGCCGCGATCCGCCGCGCATTGGCCCAGACCCGCCCGATATGCGCCATGTCATGCGCCCCGTCATCACCCCCGGGCAACGCCGCCGCAAACTCGGCCGCAAGCGCCGCGAACCCGGTCATCACAGCCTCCGCCATCGCACGCCCTCCGCTGAATTGCGCCGATGATGCGGCGCCCCCGCCGGCGGAGAAAGCCCCCGCGCGACTACCAGGCCATCGCATTCATCGGCTTGCGAACCCCACCCTGCCGCAGTGAATTGAAATTCGGCCACTCACTCACCGGCAAATACCGCCGCGCGAGGAACTGATACGTGTCGGTCATCAGCGGCCAGACATCCGCCTCAAAATCCGACGCTGCCTCCGCCCACCGCTCCAGCAACGGCTCCCACGCCCGTAGATTTCGATACAACACATCGCGGTTGGAGCGGATGAAAGCGGTCTGGCTGTCCGCATTGCGCAAGGTTGCGATCACCTCCCCGGTCTGCGCGTCGATCTCCTCGAACCGCGCGCTGAACTCCCCGGTCGCCCGCAGCATCAGCCGCTGCACCTGGGTCAAGGTCTCGCGCCGCTTGGCGTCCTTGCGATTGAACCCCCGGCCGATCCCCGCGAGCCGCCCGCCGAGCTCGAGCACGCGCGCCAGCAAACGGTCCCGCAACGCCTCGATATACGCCAGCTCCTCGGACAGCCGCTCAACCAGCGCCACCACCGCATCACTATCCGCCACCTCAAGCGCCACCGCCGCCTCGCGAAACGCCGCCTGCACCTTGGCCTTCAGCACCGGATCAGTCTCGATCCGCACCCCGATGTCCCCAGCCCGGACATTCGCCCGCGCCGCCTCGGGATCGAGCCAGCCGAGCAGTTGCAAACGGAGTCGCGTCGCCGCGGCCAGCCGATGCGCCGCGGTAGGCTGCCAGCTCGCCGCCCCGGTGATCACTTCATCCGGCAGCGGGTCCCCGATCTGCAGACTGGTGACGAAATCGAGACTCTCAGCAATCAGCCCGAGCATCCGCCCATCATCGCTTGCATCGGAAATGCCAAACGCATGCTTGAGGCTGCTGAGCGGGATGCCAACCTCCCGCTCGCCGAAATTGACCATCAACATCGGCGTGCCATCGGTCTCGGCCCGCCGGAAGGTGACGCGCCCGAGCTTGGTGAAAACCGCATGATCCAGACGGCACAAGGTCGGCTCCGTTTCCGCGGCGACTTGAATATCGGGGTCGACCAGATCGAGCATAAATGTCTCGTGGGCTCTATGACAACGACGGGTCATAGCGAAGCGCAGTTGACAAGACATTAATCGGATTTCCGCACAATCCATCATTTCCCGCCACATCGTCTCGCTGCGGCGCACTCAAACGAAACCGTGAGACGGCAGTTCATGAATTCGAAAGGAATGTCTCGGAAAACTGGACGGAGCGACTGTTATTGAGAGCCATCATGATCAGCATTCCATCCGCCGCCGCAAGCCCCGCCCCCCGCCTCGACCGCCCCCGCCTCCGGGCCGAGCGGCCGCGCACCGAGCGCAATCCGGGCGAAAGCACCCTCCCATCCAGCGACGCGGTCGCGGTCTATTTCCTCCACCGCCGCTCCCTCAAGGACGACCAGCCGACCGGCTTCGAGGCCATCTGTCTGCGCCAGGCCGCACGTCAGCCGCCCATGGGGCTGCTGATGCAGTATGTCCTCCAGCACCCCGGCCTGATGCCGCACGAGGTGCTGTCGGTGAGCCTGCCGGAGGAACTGACCCGCTCCGATCGGCTGATCGGCGCGGTCGGCTCCGCACTCGCCACGATGGGGTTCCCCGGCCATCGGCTCGAACTGATCCTGCCGGAGACGATGCTGGTCGATCTCGACGCCGACGGGCTGCTCGCTTTGTCCGCGCTGCGGGATCTCGGGGTCGGGCTATGTGTCGATGCATTCGGCGCCGGGGTCACCAGCCTCACCTTGCTGCGCCGCCTGCCGCTCACCTCGATCAAACTGGCCCGCACCCTCGTCCGCGGTCTGCCGATCGACCGCGAGGACGCCGCGATCGCGAAGGCCGCGATCGCGACCGCCCAGACGATGGGGCTCTCGGTGGTCGCCGACGGCGTGGAGACCGAGCAACAACGCGCATTTCTTGCCCATTGCGGGTGCGATGAGGGCCAGGGCCCCCTGTTCGGCGCCCCGCTGCGCTTCCCGCCACAGCATCGCATGGCGTTCACCGCCTGACCCCAGGGGCAACGGAGCTTGCATCCGTGCTCCCAGGGGGACACATACAGGAGTGTGAGCGAACATAGCCCCCTCGAAGCCGCGATTCTCCGTTTGGCCACCGCCTGCGGTCCGGGAAAATCGATCGACCCGTCCGACGTCGCGAAACACCTCGTGCCGGAACCGGCCGAGGCCTGGCGCCGGCAGTTATCCGCCATCCGCCGCGCCGCCTGCCGGCTCTCGGACGCCGGCGCGATCGATATCCTGCGCAAGGGGAAACCCGTGCCGGCGGCCGAGGCGCGCGGGGTGATCCGCCTGCGCTTGCGTATCGCGGAGGAGGTGTGATGCGGCTGCTGCCGATGCTGCTGGGCCTGGTGTTCCCCGCCTGCGGTGGCGAGGGGATCGAGGGATTGCCGGTTCCGCCACCAATGGACATGGCGCATATCGAGCGTCCGGCCACACCGAACACCTATCTCGCCGCCCCCGCGGGATTCACGCCGACGCCCGATCGGATCACCGCCTTCAAGGCCCCGCCGGACACGCTCTACGCCGCGGTGAAACGGGTGGCCATGGCGCAGGAGCGCCTGTTCCTGCATGCGGAATTCGCCGATATCCGCCAGATCCATTTCGTCGCCCGCTCCGCGATGGCCAACTACCCCGACCTCATCGCCGCCGAGGTGACGCCGGAGGGCGGGCTGATCCTGTGGTCGCGCAGCGTCTACGGGCGCAAGGATTTCGGCGTCAACGAGGCGCGAGTCACCGCCTGGCTCGCCGCCATCGAGAAAGCCCTCGCCCAAGACTGATTTTCCCGGAGACCCCACCATGCGCGGCCTGGCCCCTTTCCTGCGTGACGCCTGGCGCCTCGCGAAACCCTATTTCGCCGGCTCGGACGAACGCTGGTCCGCTCGGGCCTTGCTCGCCGCCATCGTGGTACTGAACCTCGCGCTGGTCGGCATGTCGGTCGTGCTGAATTTCTGGAACCGCGCCTTCTACAACGCTTTGCAGGACAAGGACTGGCAAGGCTTCGTCGACCTGCTGTTTTTCTACCGGGTGGACAAGGAAGGATTCATGCCCGGCTTCTGCGTGGTCGCCGGGTTCTACATCGTGGTCTCGGTCTATCGCACCTACCTCAACCAATGGCTGCGGATCCGCTGGCGGCGCTGGATGACGGAGCAGTATCTCGCCTCCTGGCTCGCCGATCGCGCCTATTACCGCATCAGCCTGGAAGCGTCAGCGAATGGCAAGGGGATCGGGACTGACAACCCGGACCAGCGTATCGCCGAGGATCTGTCGAGTTTCGTCACCGACACGCTGGCGCTGAGCCTCGATCTGCTGTCCAACGTGGTCACGCTGGCGAGTTTCCTCGGCATTCTCTGGGGTCTGTCGGGCTCGATGACGGTGATGGGGTACAACATCCCCGGCTACATGGTGTGGGCGGCGCTGGTGTATTCGGTGTTCGGCACCTGGGTGACTCATCTGGTCGGCCGGCCGCTCTCGGCGTTGAATTTCCGCCAGCAGCGGGTGGAGGCGGATTTCCGCTTCGCGCTGGTGCGGCTGCGCGAGAACGTGGAGGGGATTGCGCTCCACGGCGGCGAGGCGGAGGAGCATCGCGGGCTCGATGGGCGATTTGCCGCGGTGGTGGCCAATTGGTGGCAGATCATGCAGCGGACCAAGCTGTTGAACGCGCTGATTGCCGGCTACAATCAGGCCGCCATCATCTTCCCAATCGTGGTCGCCGCCCCCCGCTATTTCTCGGGCGCGATGGCGCTGGGCGATCTGACGCAGACGGCCGATGCGTTCGGTAATGTGCAGGGCGCGATGTCCTGGTTCGTGGGCGCCTATAGTTCGCTGGCGAGCTGGCGGGCCACTGTCGAGCGTCTCTCGACCTTCGAGCGCGCCATCGCCGCCGCACGGCGGGGGCACGCCGATCTCGCGATGAAGGATGACGCGATGTTCGGCCTGGAGGGGGCGACACTGGCGCTGCCGGGGGGGCAGACGCTGGTGGAGGATGCCGGGCTGCATTTCACGCGCGGCCAATCGGTGGTGGTGACGGGACGTTCGGGCTCCGGGAAATCGACGCTGTTCCGGGCGATGGCCGGAATATGGCCGTTCGGGAAGGGAACGGTGCATCGCGGAAGCGGCACCTCGCTGTTCCTGCCGCAGCGGCCCTATTTGCCGCTCGGCACGCTGCGTCATGCGCTGACCTATCCGATGCGCGCCGACCAGTTCGCCGATGCCGAGGTGGCGGAGGTGCTGGATGCCGTAGGGCTCGGCCATCTCGCCGGGCAGCTCGACGAGGCGGATGCCTGGGCGCAGCGGCTTTCCGGCGGTGAGCAGCAGCGGCTGGCGATCGGGCGGGCCTTGCTGGTGAAGCCGGACTGGCTGTTCCTCGACGAGGCGACCGCGAGTCTCGACCCCGCGGCGGAGGCGGCGCTGTATCGTTTGCTGCGGGCGCGGTTGCCGGCGACGACCGTGGTGTCGATCGCGCATAGCCCGGCGGTGGCGGCGTTTCATGACCGCCATGTCGTGCTGGTGCGGCCGACGGATGGGCCGGGGGTTTTTCGCGACGCGGTAAGTTGAGGGAGCAGGCTGACATGACCCGTGGAATGGTATCCGCCGCCCAGCCCGAGGCCGCCGAGGCGGGGGCCGATGTGCTGCGCGCCGGCGGCAATGTGGTGGATGCCGGCATCGCCGCCGCTTTGGTGCAAACCGCCGTCGATCCGCAGATGTGCGGCATCGCGGGGATGGGCAATATGCAGATCCTGCTGCCGGGCCGGGGGATCCATACCACGCTCGATTTCCATGGG
>CAIWAJ010000034.1:0-15658 GCA_903910565.1 uncultured Rhodospirillales bacterium | reverse complement strand
GCCTGCTCGCGCTGGCCGTGGTGGGCGGCGGGATGCACTGGCTCAACACGCGCACCCGCTTCGGCGCCGCCATGCGCGCTGTTGGGTGGGACCCGGTGGCGGCCGCGCTCGGCGGCGTCAACAGTCGGGTGATTGTCGTGGCCACCGCCGGGTTGGCCGGCGGGATTTCCGGGCTTGCCGGGATTCTCGCGGGCATCTCCACCGCCAATATCTCGGCCGGGCTCGGCCAGGGGCTGATGCTCAAGGGCTTCGCGGCCGTGGTGGTGGGCGGCTATGACGACATCCGCGGCACCGCGATCGCCGGGCTGCTGCTCGGCGTGCTGGAGGTGTTTTGCGCGCAATACCTCTCCTCCTCCTGGCGCGACGCCTTCGCCTACGCCCTGCTGCTCGGCTTCCTGATGCTCCGCCCACGCGGCCTGTTCGGTGGCGGCGGGTTCACCCGCGCATGAGTGACCTGCTGGAAGACCTGTGGGCGGCCTATGCCAGCACGCTCGGCTTCGCGATGGTGAATGCCTTCTTCGCATTGGCAACCTACGCCACGCTCTCGGCCGGCATATTGAGCTTTGCCGCCGTGACATACGGCGCGGCCGGCGGCTTCCTTGGCGCCCAACTGCTGCTGAACACCGCTTTGCCGCTGCCGGTGATTTTCGTGGCCTCGGCGACGGCCGGCCTCGCGATGGCGATGATCGTCGCCGCACTATTCCTGCGGCTCGAAAGCCACTGGATGGCACTGTCGAGCCTCGCGCTGGTGCTGATCACCCGCGTGGTGGTGCTGAACACCCCCGGCCTCACCGGCGGCGTCAACGGGCTCAGCCTGCCCGCCCCCTTATCGATGATCTGGCTCGTCGCCCTGCTGGCGCTCGCAGTCTTCGGCTTCTGGCTGCTCGACCGCTCCTGGTACGGCATCGCCGCCAAATCCGTGCGCGAGGACCCATCCGTCGCCGCCTGCATGGGTATCGACCCGCGTCGCATCCAACTCATCGCCATGGCCGTCAGCGGCCTGGCCGGCGGGCTCGGCGGCGTGCTGATGGCGATGATGCTGCAATTCGTCTCGCCCGACACCTTCTTCATCCACGTCGCCTTCACCATGATCGCCGGCGTCGTGCTGGGCGGCTCGCACCACTGGTTCGGCCCGGTGCTGGGCGCCGCCGTCTTCACCGCCCTTCCGACGGTGATGCAGGCGGTGGTGCCCGATTTGCAGGACATCGCCAACGGCGCGGCCCTCCTGCTGATCATGATCTTCCTCCCGCGCGGCCTGCTCGACCCGCGCGCCATCCGCCTGCGCCGGGCCGCGAAATGAGCCTGCTGGCGCTCGACGGCGTGCGCAAATCCTTCGGCGGCGTCACCGCGGTGGCGGACCTCTCCTTCACCGTGCGCGAAGGCGCGGTGGCCGGGCTGATGGGCCCGAACGGCGCCGGCAAAACCACCGTCATCAACCTCATCAGCGGCCTGCTGCACCCCGATGCCGGGGCGATCCGCATCGCCACCACCGACATCGCCCAATCCCCCCCGCACGCCATCGCCGCCACCGGCCTCGCCCGCACCTACCAGAACGTCCGCCTCATCGCCGGCATGACCGCTCTCGAACAGGTCCTCGCCGGCCGCTACCTCCGCCGTGGTACCTCGCTTATCGCCTCCATCCTCCATTTCCCCGCCGCCCGAACCGCCATGCGCGCCGCCCGCGAGGAGGCACGCGCCCTGCTCGCCCGCGTCGGCATGGAACACCGCGCCGATACCCTGGCCGAAACCCTCTCCTACGGCGAGCAGCGCCGCGTCGAAATCGCCCGCGCCCTCGCCGCCGAGCCCCGCCTGCTCCTGCTCGACGAACCCACCGCCGGCATGAACGCCGCCGAATCTTCGGAGATCGGCCGCCTCGTCCATGCGCTGCGCGATGGTGGCCTCACCATCCTGATGGTCGAGCACAACATGAAACTCGTCGCCGATTTCTGTGACCATGTGGTGGTGATGAATTTCGGCCGCAAAATCGCCGAAGGCACGGCCGCGGACTGCATCGGCGATCCCGCGGTGCAGGAGGCCTATTTCGGGCGGTGCCATGCTCAGCATTAGCCAGCTCAAGGCCAGCTACGGCGCCATCACGGCGGTGCGCGGGATCGACATCGAGGTGCCGCGCGGCACCCTGGTCGCCCTGCTCGGCGCCAACGGGGCCGGCAAATCCACCACCTTGCGCGCGGTCGCCGGCATTCATCGCCCGATCACCGGCAGCATCCGCCTCGATGGCGCCGAAATCTCCCGCCTGAAGCTGCACCAGGTCGTCCGCCGCGGCCTCGCCTTCGTCCCTGAAGGCCGCATGGTCGTCGCCCCCCTCAGCGTGGAGGAAAACCTCACCCTCTCCTCCTACGCCGGGCGCGGCGACCAGGCGGCCCTGCTCGCGCGCGTCTACGCCCTGTTCCCCCGCCTCGCCGAACGCCGCAAGCAACCGGCCGGGCTGATGTCGGGCGGCGAGCAGCAAATGCTGGCGATCGGCCGCGCCCTGATGACCGCCCCCGCCATGCTGGTGCTCGACGAACCCTCCATGGGCCTCGCCCCCGCCATCGTCGATGTGGTGTTTGACGCCATCGCCGCCCTGCACCGCCAGGGCCAATCCATCCTCCTGGTCGAGCAGAACGCCGCCATCGCGCTCGGGGTGTGTGACTTCGCCTACGTGATGAAGCGCGGCGAAATCGTCGCCAGCGGCAAACCCGAGACCCTGCGCGACAGCGCGGAGATCGCGGAAGCCTATTTGGGCTGAACTACTCCACGCGTAATGCCGCCCTGGCCTCGGCGAACCCCGCGGGGTCCTCCAGCGCCGCAAGCCGAATGGCGGCGAGGCTGGCGAAGCGCTGGGTGAGGGCGCGTCGGCGAGGGGCGCTGATGGGGTGAGAGGGGGCCTCACGAATCAGATCCGCCGCCCCCTCCCAGGTGACGATCAGCCCGGTCTCGGCCGGCAGGATCTCGCGCGGGAAGTCGGCATCCACGGCGAAATAGAGCGCGTCGGCGAACTCCCGATACTCCGGCCATTTGCTATCCACCAGGAAATCCCGCTCGCCTGATTTCACCTCGATGCAGACGAACCCGCCATCCGGCCGCAGCGCCAAAATATCGGCGCGCCGTCCATTGGGCAGCGTCACCTCATGCAGCGCCGCCCAGCCGAGCAGCAGGCACAGCCTGGCCGTCGCCGTGCGGATCGCGGCCGCCCGCTCCGGGACACTCGGCGCATCACTCACAGCGTGTCGATGGCCTGGGCCAGCGCCACATCCCGCACGCTCAGCCCGCCGGCGTCATGCGTGGTGAGCGTAATATCGACGCGGTTCCACACATTGCTCCATTCCGGATGATGGTCCTGCTTCTCCGCCAGCAGCGCGACGCGGGCCATGAAGCCGAAGGCGGCGGAGAAATCCGCGAAGGTGAAGCGCCGCGTGATCGCCTCCCGCCCCTCCGCCAGCCGCCACGCCGGCAGGGACGCCGCTAAATCGGCTCGTTGCGCTTCCGTCAATCGTGCTACCATTCCGCCGCCCTCCTGATACCGGTGCCACCATGAAATTCACCACACCGCCCGACCCCGACACCATCGCCGCCCTGGCTGAGCGCGCGCTAGCGGCCATTCCCGCCCGGCTACGCGCCCATATCGCCAACCTCGCCATCGCCGTGGAGGAGGAGGCGGATGACGACACGCTGGCCGAGATGGGCTTCGAGACCCCCTGGGAACTCACCGGCCTCTACCGTGGCACCCCGCTCGGCGAGCGCAGCGTCTCCGATATCACACGCGGGCCGGACCTTATCACCCTCTACCGCTTGCCCATCCTGCTCGAATGGATCGAGGAGGGCGAGGACCTCTATCGCCTCGTGCGCAACGTGCTGATCCACGAGGTCGCCCACCATTTCGGCTTCAGCGATGCCGAGATCGCCGCGCTGGAAGCGGAGATCGACGGCGGCTGAGCCGCGCTTGTTCGGCGGGGGCTGCCCTCCCATATCTCGGGCAGGGGGATCGGCGTACGTCTCCAAGGAGTCCAGCCAATGCGTCTTGCGGCCCCGCTTTTCACCGCCTTTCTGGCACTCGCCGCCCTTCCCGCCGCCGCCCAGACGGCCGGCAACGTCGCGGCCGGGCATGAAATTGCCCGCATCTGGTGCAGTAACTGCCACGTGGTCGACATCGAGACCCAGCGGGCGACCGATGGGGTGCCGAGTTTCCCCGCCATCGCCCGAATGCCATCGACCACGCCGATGGCGTTGCAAGCCTTTCTGCAATCGCCGCATGGGCGGATGCCCAATTTCCAGCTCACCCGCCAGCAGGTCGACGACGCTTCGGCCTATATCATGAGCCTGAAGCCCTAAGCTCATAAGGCCCGGTTGGCGCGGGCCAGCACCGCCTCGAACAGCACCTGGCAGCCGGCGCCGGCCTCTTCGGGCTCGATGCTTTCCGCCTCGTTGTGGCTCAGCCCGTCCTTGCAGGGAGTGAAGATCATCGCGGTCGGCACGTGGCGGGCGACGTAGACCGCATCATGCCCGGCGCCCGAGACGATCTCGCGGGCGGAGAGGCCGAGCCGTGTCGCGGCTTGGCGGACCAGATCGACGCAGGACGGGTCGAAGGGCTGGGCGGGGATGCGGAACAGCTCGTTTATGTCGATCGCCACCCCGGACGCCTGGGCGAGCGCGGTGGCGCGCTCGGTGAACTGCCCGGCCTGCACGGCGACCATGGCGGCATCGGGGTGGCGGAATTCGACGGAGAAGCGAACCTCGCCCGGCACCACGTTGCGGCTGTTGGGCAGCACGGTGAGCTGGCCCACTGTGCCCCGCCCATCCTCGCCGCGGGCGCGCATGAGGTGGTCGACCAGGTCGATGATCCGGGCGGCAACCACCAGGGCGTCGCGCCGGGCGGAGGGGGGCGTGGTGCCGGCGTGGGAATCCTGGCCGGTCACCACGACGTCGTACCACACCTGCGCCTGGGCGCCGGTGACGATGCCGATCTGCTTGCTCTCGCGCTCCAGGATCGGTCCCTGCTCGATATGCAGCTCGAAATAGGCGTCGGCCGGGAAGGGGCAAGCGGGTTCGGCCCCCTTGTAGCCGATGGAATCGAGTGCGCTGCTGACGCTCACCCCCTCGAGGTCGGTCAGCGAATAGGCCTTCTCCTGGGTGTAGACGCCGGCCCAGACGCCGCTGCCCATCAGGGAGTGGCCGAAGCGGCTGCCTTCCTCGTCGGTCCAGTTGACCAGCTCGATCGGCGCCTCGGTGGTGATGGCGAGGTCGTTCAGCGTGCGCATCACCTCGAGCCCGGCGATCACGCCCAGCGCGCCGTCGAACTTGCCGCCGGAGGGCTGGCTGTCGAGGTGGCTGCCGAGCAGGACGGGCAGGCGGGACGGGTCGCGGCCGGGGCGGCGGGCGAACATGTTGCCGATCGCGTCGACCCGCACGGTCAGCCCGGCGGCTTCGCAATTGGCCTTGAAGTGGTCGCGCCCGGCGCGGTCCACCTCGGAGAGGGTGAGCCGGCGGACGCCGCCCTTGGCGGTGGCGCCGAAGCGGGCCATGTCCATCAGACTGTCCCACAGGCGTTTGGCGTCGATGCGCTGGTTGGTCATGGTCTATCCCTGGTAAATGCGTGCGGCATCTTGCCCGGGCGGCCGCTCTCTGCAAGCCTCCGCGGGAATTTCCGGAGCACCATCGTGAACACTCGCAACCTTGACACCGACGACATCTGGCAGGCCCGCGTGGACCTGGCCGCCTGTTTCCGCGCCGCCGCCCGGCTCGGCATGAACGAGGGGGTGTGCAACCACCTCTCGGCCGTGGTGCCGGGCCATGACGACCTCTTTCTGGTCAACCCCGATGGCTGGGGGTTCGGCGAGATCACCGCGAGCCGGCTGCTGATCTGCGACTATGACGGCAACGTGCTGGCCGGGGCCGGCACGCCGGAGCCGACCGCCTTCTATATCCACGCCCGCGTGCACCTGCGGGTGCCCCGCGCGAAAGCCGCCTTCCACACCCATATGCCCAACGCGACCGCGCTGGCGATGCTTGAAGGCCCGCCCTTCTCGTACGCCCTGCAGACCTCGCTGCGTTTTCGCGATCGCATGGCGATCGACGAGCACTACAACGGCGTGGCACTGACCACCGACGAGGGCGACCGCATCGCCGCATCGATCGGCGACGCCGATATCGTGTTCATGAAAAACCACGGCGTGATGGTGGTCGCACCCACCATCCACAAGGCGTGGGACGATTTGTTCTACCTCGAACGCGCCGCTCAGGCCGAGGTGCTCGCACTCTCCACCGGGCGCAAGCTGGCCGCCCTGCCGGAAAGCATGATCCGCCAGACGCTCGATCAGATCAAAGCCAATGCCGGCAATCGCGGCAGCGCGCGGCTGCATCTGGACAGCGTGAAGCGGCAGCTCGACGTGAGCGAGCCCGAATACCGCACCTGAACCGTGCGCCGCTTCGTCACCCTCGGGCCAGGCACCAACCACGAGGTGGTGGCGCGGCGATACCTCGACTTCCACGGCGTCGAGCCCTCCGCGCTGGTGTTCGCCCCCTCTTCCTCCGCGGCAGTGGCGATGCTGCGGGCGGAGGAGGCGGACTGGTATATCCTCTGCGCGGTGCACCCCTCGACGCCGGAGGTGGTGGGGCAGTTCCACCGCGGCATCTACGTCGCCGATACTTTCATCGCGCCGAGCAAGCCGCTGGCGATCCTGACCCAGGCCGATGTCTTGCAGCCCCGCAGCATCGGGCTGTTCACCCCTGTTGCCGGCTATGCCGACGTGTCGGCCTGGGCCGAGCAGGTCATGATCGGCGATGGCTCGCTGGTCGAGGTCGGCGCGGCGCTGCTGGAACGCGCTTTCGATTCGGCGCTGGTCTACGCGGAACTGGCCGAGCAGCATCCCGGGCGGTTTCGCGTCGATGCGGCGGTGGAAAGCCCCGATGACGCCTGGTTGGTGATGGGGCGGGTGCGGGCGGCGGGGCGGGATGGGTTGATTGCGTGTCGGGAGAGTTTGGTAGGCAGGAAAGCGCTTCTTTTTTGAAAAAAAGAAGCAAAAAACTTTTATCCGTTTAGGAATATGCGTAATATTGCGAGATCGTAACAAAATGGGCGTGCGTTTAGGCTGAGGTTGGATGTTGCATTTTTGAGAATGGGGGATTCGCCGCGCGTATGTGGGCTCGGGGGGGCCTTGCGGTTGGGTCGGGGGATCGAAAAAGGGCGCGCGGAGGCCGCTTGGGCGTTTTTTCGCGCGGGGATTTGCGCGCGCGCGGTGTGCGCGTGGCGCGTGTGTTGGCTCTCGGGGTGACGGAGTCCGGGCGGGAGCGCCGCACAGCGCGCTTGGGGCGGGCGGGTTCGATCTCGCCGTTGGCAAGGCGTTCCAGCAGGTCGGCAAACTGGGTCATCGTCGCTTCGATGTAGCGCCAGGCTTCCGCCTGCTCGGCCCGCTTCCCCGCGCCCGGCAGAATCCGGGCGAGCAGCGTCGCGAACCACAGCGCGATGGCGCTGAGGCGACGCACCGCGGCGATGCTGCTCAGGAGGGAGGAGGGGGCGGGGTTGCTCATGGGAGGAATATAGCGGCGGCCAGATGAAATGTCCATCATAAAAACTTTATAAGTTAGAAATTTTTTCACGGGATCGGACCCGCCACCAAATTGGCGAAACCATTCGCTCATCGCGATGACCGCTGAGGTTTACCCGAGGACCCCAAACGGATAAAAGTTTTTTGCTTCTTTTTTTCCAAAAAAGAAGCGCTTGCCTGTCTTGAACCTTCCTGTAAGCCTGAACCATGCGCTTGAGTCCGTTCCGCCGCTCGTTGCCGATCGCCGTCGCCGGGCTGCTGCTCGCGGCGTGCACGATCATCGATCAGCGGACGTTTGCGCCGCCGACGACGGGGCCGCAGCAGGCGGAGTTGGAGCGGCTGCGGAGTTTGCCGGCGTTGCCGTTGATGACCGTGCGGTTTACCGGCGGCGAGCTGGATCGGGCGGCGATCCGGGGGGCGGTGGAGTTGGCCAGGGCCAGGCGGGCCGATGCGCGCTTCGAGGTGATTACGCCGATCGACATGGCGGGCAGCCGCGAGGCGCAGGCGGAGGCGTTGCGGCAGGGGCGGGCGGATGCCGAGGTGGTGGCGACCGCGTTGGCCGAGGCGGGGGCGGCGCGGGACCATATCGAGATCGGCGCCCGGTCGGATGCCGGGGCGGCCCCGCGCGAGGTGCGGGTTTATGTGCGCTGAACCGCCGGGGTGAGCCCGCGCGTGACCGGTTACCTGATGCTGCTGGTGACCGCGTTCAGCTGGGGCCTCAACTGGCCGGTGCTGAAATTTGTTGTGGGCGAGTGGCCGCCCTTCACGTTCCGGCTGTTTTCCGGGCTGGGCGGTGCCGGGCTGATGTTTGCCGTGGCGATATTGCGCCGCGAGCGGCTGTTACCGGGGGGCGGGCAGTGGGGGCGCGGGCAGTGGGGGCGGCTGGTGGTGGCCAGCATCCTCAACATCACCTCTTTCACGGGGCTGGCGACGTTTTCGCTGTTCTGGCTCGATGCCTCCGAGGCGGCGATCATCGCCTATACGATGCCGATCTGGGCGTCGCTGATCGCCTGGCCGGCGCTGGGTGAGCGGCCGACTCTGGGCCGGGTGGGCGGGCTGGTGATCGGGCTTGGGGGGGTGGCGACGCTGCTGGCGGGCCAATTGCTGAGCGCGCCGTTGCCGGCGCTGGTGGCCAAGCTGCCGGGGGTGGCGTTCATTTTCGGCACCGCGCTGATGTTTGCCTCCGGCGCGGTGTTCACCAAGAAGTATCCGCTCGGCCTGCCGCCGGCGACGAACGTGGCGTGGCAGATCTTTTTCGGCTCATTGCCGCTGGCGGTGGTGGCGGTGATCGCCGACCGCTGGGACCTCGGGCGGATCAGCCCGCTGGGGTGGGCGGCGTTTGCGTATGTGGTGCTGATCGGGTTGTGCCTGTCCTACATCACCTGGTTCCGCGCGCTGCGGGCCTTGCCGGCCTCGACGGCGGCGGTGGGCACGTTGCTGGTGCCGGTGATCGGGGTGGTGAGTTCCGCGGTGGCGCTGGGCGAGCCGTTGGGGCCGCGCCAGGTGATTGCGCTTGGCATGACGCTGACCGGCGTGGCACTGGCTTCACGATCATGACCGACAGACCCCTCATCCGCCTCAATCCCGGCTTCGAGCGCCGCCTCAAGACCGGGCATCCCTGGGCTTTCTCCAACGAAATCCGCATGTCGCCGGAGTATCGCAGCCTCCCCAAGGGGGTGCCGGTGCGGCTGGAGAGCCCGGAGGGGTGGCGGTTCGGCACCTATATGTTCAATGCGCACAGCCTGATCGCCGCCCGGCTGTTGGACCGCGATCCGGCGGCGGTGATCGATGGGCGCTGGGTGCGGACGCGGATCGAGGACGCGATCGCGCTGCGTCAGCGGCTGGGGCTCGGGACCTATCACCGCCTGGTGCATGCCGAGGCGGACCGGCTGCCGGGGCTGATCGTCGATCGCTACCACGACGTCGCGGTGGTGCAGGCCAATACCGCGGGGATGGACCGGCTGCTGCCGGAGATCACCGCCGCTTTGGTCGGCGCGCTCGAGCTGCGGGCGGTGGTGGCGCGCAATGACAGCCCGGTGCGTGCCCACGAAGGGCTGCCGGACTCGATCGCCCTGCTGCATGGCACGGATGCCTCGGCGGTGGTGGAGGAGGGGGGCGTGCGCTTCTCGATCGACCCGATGGGGGGGCAGAAGACCGGGTGGTTCTTCGACCAGCGGCGCAACCGGGCCGCGGTGGCGGCGCTGTGCAAGGGCGCGCGGGTGCTGGACGTGTTCTGCCATGTCGGCGCCTTCGGGTTGCAATGCGCGGCGGCTGGGGCGGCTTCGGTGACGCTGGTGGATAGCAGCGCGCCGGCGCTGGGCCATGCGATGGAGACGGCGGGAGTGAACGGGCTCGCGGGGCGGGTGGATACGATCCGCGGCGACGCGTTCGACGTGATGGCGGAGCTGGGGGAGCGGGGGGAGACATTCGACATCGTGATCGTCGATCCGCCGGCCTTCGCGAAATCCAAGAAGGACCGCGACGCCGGGCTGCGGGCCTATGGGCGGATGGCCCGGCTGGCGGCGCCGTTGGTGGCGAAGGGCGGGTTTCTGTTCGCGGCGTCGTGCAGCCATCACGCGCCGCTCGATTTGTTCGCGGCGAATATCGCGGAGGGGATTACGCGGGCGCGGCGGGAGGGGCGGATTTTGCTGACGGCGGGGGCGGGGCCGGATCATCCGGTGCATCCGTTGTTGCCGGAGAGTGCCTATCTCAAGGGGCAGTTGATTCAGTTGATTTAGGAGGACGACCTTCTTTTTGTGAACAAAAAGAAGCAAAAAAACTTTTTGTTCCGTTCCATGCCGTTGGCTTGGCTTGCGGGATTGTGGGGAGCGGTACGGGGCAAGGGGGTGGAAGTTTTTTGCTTCTTTTTTTCAAAAAAGAAGCGCTTCCTTTCTAAACCCTTCGGTCATCTTTGTTCCCCAGGCTGGGCGTGCCATGGCCAGCGGGTTTCAACTTCTCTACAGCGCGCTCGACGGGAGCGGCACGGTTCAGCTCTGGACGAGCGATGGGACCGTGGCGGGCACGGTTGAGCTGTCGCATGTCGCCAATGACTGGGGCGGGCTCTATGCCGAGGGGATGACCGGGTATGACCCGGCGAGCGGGATCGCGGGGGCGGCGTTTCGCGGGATTGATGCGGCGGGGAACCCGTCGCTGTGGACGACCGATGGCACCCAGGCGGGGACGCGTGAGCTGGCCGCGGCGGGGGCGGCGGCCGGGGGGATCGATCCCAAGGCGTTGATCGCGCTGGGGCGGCAGATTCTGTTCAGCGGGACGGATGACGGTGGCCGGACGGCGATCTGGGCGACCGACGGGACGGATGGCGGGACGGTGGAACTGGGCGCGGTGGATGGCGTGGGGCCGGGGGTGGCCGATCCGCAATCGGTGGTTTCGGACGGGCGGGCGTTTTTTTCGCTCGGCGGGCAGTTGGTGGTGAGCGACGGCACGGCGGGGGGGACGGTTCAACTGGCCGGCGGGGTGTCGGCCGATGCGGGGCTGGCGGCGATTCCGGGCGGGGTGATGTTCGGCGCCGGCGGGCAGTTGTGGGTGAGCGACGGGACGGCGGGCGGGACGCGGGCGGTGACGGGGATCCGCTCGGCGCATGCGGCGTTGGGGCCGCAGGATATCGTGGGGTTTGGTGGGGGTGTGCTGTTTCGCGGGGTGGATGCCGCGGGGAATGCGCAGCTGTGGTTCAGCGATGGGAGCGAGGCGGGGACGCGGGCGTTGACCGGGTTCGCGGACGGTGCGGCGCGCGCGGGGCCGTTGGATATCACCGCGCTGGACGGGCGGGCGGTGTTTTTCGCCGCCGATGCGCAGGGGGTGATGCAGCTGTGGGGCACTGATGGGACGGCGGATGGCACGGCGGTGCTGACCGCGGTGGCGGATCCGGGGGGGCTCGGGTTGGTGCCGGGGGGGATGGCGGTCGCGGGGGATACGGTGGTGTTCAGCAGCCCGCTTGGCGGGCTGTGGCGGAGCGACGGGACGCAGGCGGGTACGTTCGGCCTGGGAGGGACGGGGTTTTACGCGGGCGCGGCGGTGAATGGCGGGGCGTTGGTGGTGGCGTCCGGCGGGGCGGCGGGGGGGCTGATCGAGATCGACGTGGCGACCGGGGGGAGCCATGTGCTGATGGCGGCGCCTTATGCGACCGGGCTGATGGCGCTGCCTGGTGGGCTGGCGGCGGTGGCGGAGGCGGCGCCGCCGTGTTTTCTGCCGGGCACGCGGGTGCTGACCTGGCGCGGCGAGGTGGCGGTGGAGGCGTTGGCGCTCGGGGATCTGCTGATGACCGCCGGGGGCGGTTGGCAGGAGTTGCGCTGGGTGGGGCGCGGGCGGGCCGAGATCGGGGCGGCGGAGGATCATCCGGCGCGGCCGGTGCTGATCCGCGCCGGCGCGCTCGGCGAGGGGGTGCCGCGGCGGGATTTGCGGGTGACGCAGGGGCATTGCCTGCTGTTTCCCGATGGGGAAGGGCCGGGCGCGTTGGTGCCGGCGGTGTTGCTGGTCAACGGGCGGTCGATCCTGCTCGAGCCCGGCGGCGGGACGGTGGAGTATTACCATGTCGGCGTGACGGGGCATGACGTGGTGCTGGCCGAGGGGGCGGCGTGCGAGACCTGGCACCATGACGGCGCGGAGCCGCCGTTCGATAGCGCGCCGCCGGGGGATGTCGGGGCTGGGCCGTCCTATGCGCCCAAGCTGGGGTATGGCGCGCGCACGGTGGGCATATGGCGGGCGCTGCGGGCGCGGGCGGGGTGCGGGGAGGGGGCGGGGGAGGGCGCGGACCCGGAGCTGTATCTGCTGGCTGATGGGCGTCGGGTGTGGGCGGAGTTCAGCCGCGATGGGGTCTACCGCTTCACGCTGGAGCGCCGGCCGCGGGATTTGCGCCTGGTCTCGCGGACGGCGGTGCCGGCGACTGGCGGGCTGGGGCCGGATATCAGGCGGCTCGGGGTTGGTGTGCGCGAGATCGCGGTGGCGCAGGGGGGGCGGGTTCGCCGCTTCGGCCACGCGGATGCGGCGCTGGCGGAGGGGTTTCATCCCGCGGCGCCTGGGGAGGGGTTGCGCTGGACCGCGGGGGAGGCGCGGCTGGATGGCCGGCATCTACGGTTGGGGCGGGGGCGTGTGCGGGTGCAGATCGAGGCGGTGGCGCTGGCCGCCTATCCCCAGGGGGCGGCATGATCGGCGGGCATGTCGACCTGTTGAGTCGCGACCTCGTCGAGGGGTGGCTGGATATTCCCGGCGGGGCGGTGATTGAAGTTCTGTGGGGCGGGCGGGTGTTGGGCGCCTGCCGGGCCGACCGGCCGCGCGCGGATCTTGCGGCGGCCGGCTTCGGGGCATGCGGCTTCAGTTTGCTGCTGCCGCTGGAATGCGACGTCCCCGATCCCGGGGCGCTGCGGCTGCGCCTGGCGGGGACGCCGCTGTTCCTGCTGCCCGATGAGGCAACGCGTGTGGTCAGCGCAGGTGGCGGCTGAAGAAGTCCAGCGTGCGGGCCTGGGCCACAGCGGCGTCGGTGGCGGAGAAGCTGCCACGCTCGTCGCAGGCGAAGCCGTGCTGGGCGCCGGCATAGACATGGATTTCCGCGCCGGGCTGCGCGGCCTGCACCTTGGCGACGTCGGACATCGGGATGCCGGTGTCCTTCTCGCCGAAATGCAGCTGCACCGGGCAGTTCGGCACTTCCGCGCAAGTGCCGGCGACGCCGCCGCCATACCAGCCGGAGGCGGCGGAGAAGCGGCGCGAGCGGGTGGCGCCCCACCAGGCGACGGTGCCGCCGAAGCAATAGCCGACGATGCCGACCTTGCGCGGGCCGAGCCAGGCGGCGGCGGCCTCGACGTCGGGGATGATGCCGGCATCGCCGATCTTGCCGCGATAGTCGCGGCCCTTGGCGATGTCATCGGCGGTGTAGCCGAGCTCGACGCCACGGTCCGCGCGATCGAACATCGCCGGGGCGATCACCGCGTAGCCGGCGGCGGCGAAGGCGGCGCAGAGGTTGCGGATGTGGTTGTTGACGCCGAAAATCTCCTGGACGACGACGAGGCCGGGGCCATCGCCGGTATTGCCGTCGACCCAGGCGGCGAGCTTATGTCCGTCGGCGGCGGTGAGTTCGATGAAGCCGGCCATGTGCGTTTCCCTTATACTGCGGTGGTTCAGCGCTAGAGGATCGCCATATGGCCGAGATCGTCAACCTCCGCCGTGAGAAGAAACGCCGGGAGCGCGCCGCGGAGGCCGAGGTCGCGCGGGAGAACCGCGTTCGCCATGGCCGGACGGGCGGGCAGAAGGCGGCCGACCGGCTGGCGGCCAGCCGGTTGGAGAGGGATGCGGAGGGGAAGCGGCTGGAGCGGGATGACGGGGCGCGGGAGGGTTGATCGCGCGGGCGAGACGCGGGATGATCGGGGCGTGGGCCGGTCGGCCCCGGGCGGCGGGAAGTGTCATGGAATTTTACACGGTGGCGGTTGGGTGGGACGGGTTTGGCGTTAAATACCTGAATTGACAGGGGTTAATTTTCTGGCACGCTGATTGCTTAGTGGATGTCAGAGCGTAGTCGACCAAGCCGGTGCGGTGGATGTTGCGGCACGGTGAGATTTTTAGGAGTTCGGATGATGCGTGTGTTCGGTAAGCTGGTGGTTGGTGCGGCGATGTTCGGTGGGTTCGTGATTGGCGCGCATGTGGCCCAGGCGACGCCGACGCTGACGACGCTACAAAGCGCCACGACTGGGGCGGTTGCAGCGACCGATTTCACGACCAACCTGACGGTCTTCAAGTTCAACCCGGCGCTCGGAACGCTGACCGACGTGTATCTGACGCTGAACGGCACCGTGGTTGCGGACTTGTCTGCCGAGAGCAAGGATGCCGCCCCGGCGACGATTACGCTGCTCAGTAAGGCGACGGAAACGCTGAAGACAGGCGGCGGGTTGAGCCTGGCGCAGGCCCTGCCGGCCAATTCGGTTATTTTGAATGCCGCGGCATATGACCACGTCCTCGATTTCGGCGGCACGTCGGGAACCACGGTTACCGGCCTGACCGGCACCGCGGCGACTGGCCAGTTGGACATCACGGGGGCAACCACCTCTGTGGCGGTTCCCGGGGGAAGCCCGCTTTCGGTGAGTGGCTCGGCGATCCTCAGCGCCTTTACCGGCGTGGGTGCGGCGGACATCATGACCCTGACGCTGGGCGCCGCTGGTAACTCGTCGGCGACGGGCGCCGGTAACCTGGTCTCTTCGATCTCGACCAACGCGGCTGGCAACATCACGGTTCAGTATGGCTATACCCCGGCTCCGGTGCCGGAGCCCGCTTCGATGACGCTGCTTGGCGCCGGACTCCTTGGCCTTGGCGCGATCTCCCGCCGCCGCGGCAAGAAGGCCTGAGTTCTCCTCGCATCACTCCGCGTGAACGGCGGCCTTCGGGCCGCCGTTTTCGTTTGGGGGTTAGCCGCGCCGCAGTACCGGATAGCTCGGTGGAAAGATCGTCTCCACCGGCGGGTGCTTCCAGGTGCGCTCCGGGTATTTCGCTATCAGCCCGTCGAACTGCGCCTGGGCGCGGGTATGGGCGGCGGAAAGGTCGAACCCCGGGAGTTCGCCATTTTGCACGACATGCCGCCCGGCGACGAACACGTCGCTGACGTCGCGGCCCTGGCTGCCGATCAGCAGGGTCTGGATCGGGTCGATCACCTGGCCGATCAACGGATGCGACATGTCGAACACCGCGATATCGGCCTGGGCGCCGGGCATCAGCCGGCCGAGATCGGGGCGGTGCAGCGCGTCGGCGCCGCCGATGGTCGCCGCGTCATAATAGTCGGCGGCGCGCACGCTGGCGGCCGTTCCTTCCATCACCCGGCATAGCAGCACGCCCGCCTGCATATTGGCGAGCAGATCGGCCGGCCAGGTGTCAGTGCCCAGGCCGATGGTGAGTCCGCGGGCGCGATATTTGGCGAAACTATCGAGCGCCCGTCCGCCACGTGCGGAGACGATGGGGCAATGCACGATCGATGCGCCAGATGCCCCGATGATGTCGAGATCCCGCCCTGGCCGCTCGATCCCGCGCGAGCCGGAGACCCAGGTGCCGTGCGGCAGCATGGCGCGCGGCGAGAGGAAGCCGAGGCTTTCCAGCCATTCCGGCGGGCTCACGCCGTGCTG
>CAIWAJ010000033.1:0-1665 GCA_903910565.1 uncultured Rhodospirillales bacterium | reverse complement strand
GGGGGCGGCGGTGGTGTCGGCGATGGTGGCGACGACGACGGCGTAGCTCATGATTTCGACATCCGAGCCGGGCACGGGGCGGTCAAAGAAGCGGCTGTATTCGGTGTCGTAGGCCGCACGGATGGTGGCGATATCGGCATGGGTGAGCAGGCGGGCGGGCAGGGGGACGGGGATTTCGTGGCCCTGGCCGACATAGCGCATGAAGGCGATGCGGGTTTCGGTGGTGGGCGCGCCGAAGCTGCCTTCGGCGACAACGCGGGAGGCCTCGGCGGACATGTCGCTGAGCAGGGCGTTGACGGCAGCGACGTCGAAGGTGCGGAAGCGCTGGTAGAGGCTGCGTACGACCTCGTAACCGACGGGGGCGCGCAGGAAGCCGATGGCGCTGCCGACGCCGGCGCCGGAGGGCACCAGCACGCGGTCAATGCCGATCTTCTCGGCGACGCGGAACCCGTGCACCGGCCCGCCGCCACCGAAGGCGATCAGGGTGCGGCCCTCGTAGCTCTTGCCGGATTCGATGGCATGCACGCGGGCGGCGTTGGACATGTTCTCGTCCACCATCTCCACCACGCCCAGCGCCGCCATTTCCGCGCTGAGGCCGAGCTTGTCGCCGACGTCGGCGGCGAGTGCTGCGCGGGCGGGTTCGGGGTGTAGGCGCAGATTGCCGCCGGCGAAGCGCGCCGGATCGTAGCGGCCGAGGGTGAGGTTGGCGTCGGTCACCGCGGGATGCGTGCCGCCGCGCCCGTAGCAGGCCGGGCCGGGATCGGCGCCCGCGCTCTCCGGGCCGACGCCGATGCGGCCCAACCCATCGACATGGGCGAGCGAGCCGCCGCCGGCGCCGATCTCCACCATCTCGATCACGGGGATGCGCAGCGGCAGGCCGGAGCCCTTGCGGAAGCGCCCGACGCGGGCGACCTCGAAGCTACGCGAGGTCTGCGGCTTGAAATGGTCGATCAGGCAGATCTTCGCCGTGGTGCCACCCATGTCGAAGGAGAGCACGTGGTCTAGCCCGCATTCCCTAGCGATATGGGCGGAGAAGATTGCGCCACCGGCGGGGCCGGATTCCACCAGGCGGATCGGGTAGCGGCAGGCGGTGTCGATGGTGGTGAGGCCGCCGCCCGACAGCATCAGAAAGATCGGCGCGGTGAGGCCGCGCTCGCGCAGCCCGGATTCGAGGCGCTTGAGGTAGCTCGCCATCAGCGGCTGCACATAGGCGTTGGCGGAGGTGGTGGAGAAGCGCTCCCACTCCCGCATTTCCGGCGACACGTCGGACGACAGCGAAATCGGCACATCCGGCAAAGCGGCGGCCAGGATGTCGCGCACCCGGCGCTCATGGGCGGGGTTGACGAAGCTGTGCAGCAGGCCGACGGCGATGCTTTCCACCCCCTCGCGCTGCACCACCGGCACCAGGGCGCGCACGGCGGCCTCATCGAGCGGCAGGATAACCTGTCCCTCATTGTCCAGCCGCTCCGGCACGGTGAGGCGGAGATGGCGGGGCACCAACGGCTCGGGTAGCACAATGTTGAGATCGTACTGGTCGTAGCGGCTCTCATTGCCCATCGCCAGCACGTCACGGAAGCCTTGCGTGGTGATCAGCGCGGTGCGGGCGCCCTTGCGCTCGATGATCGCGTTGGTGGCCAGCGTGGTGCCGTGCAGCAGGATCGCGAT
>CAIWAJ010000032.1:0-8852 GCA_903910565.1 uncultured Rhodospirillales bacterium | reverse complement strand
TGGCACACCATGCGGGACCGTATCGCCGAGGTCGGTTGTGTCCTCGGCCTCGTCACCGGCACCTGCGGCAAGATCAGCATGGATGTGAAGCTGCTGATGCAGACCGAGGTGGAGGAGGTGTTCGAGCCCTTCCATGTCGGCCGCGGCTCCACCTCCACCATGCCGCAGAAACGCAATCCCATATCTTCCAACTACATCCACGCCTGCGTTGCCATGGTGCGGCAGAATGTGGCGGCGTTGCTGGATGCTATGGTGGAGGATCATGAACGCTCCACAGGGCCTTGGGAAATCGAGTGGATCGCGGTGCCGGAGATCTTCCTGCTCTCCGCCGGGGCGCTCGCGCAGACGCGCTTCCTGGTCGGCGGATTGCAGGTCGATCCGGCGCGAATGCGGGCCAATCTCGATCTCACCAAGGGGCTCACCCAGTCCGAGGCGGTGATGATGGGGCTCGGCCCGTATCTCGGGCGCCAGCTCGCGCATGATCTGGTCTATGACATCTGCCGAGACGTGGTGGCGGGGAAGGGGACCTTCCTCGACCTGCTCGCGGACCACCCGCAAATCAGCCCGCATATCGGGCGCGAGGCGCTGGCCGGGTTCCTCGATCCCGCCAATTACGTGGGCCTCTCCGGCGAAATGGTGGACCGCGTGTTGGCGAAGGGGATCTGAGCATGAGCGTCGATATCGCGCATCTGCGCAGCTGGATTGGCCGCACCGAAACCCTGGAGGACACGGTCGGCAGTTTCCCGATGTCCGCCCTGTCAGCCACGCTCGATCGTGACGATCCGCAGCCTTCGCCCGGCGATGTGCTGCCCGAGCTGTGGCATTGGCTCTACTTCCTGCCGCGCGCCCGGCAATCCGAGATCGGCGAGGACGGCCATCCCCGCCGCGGCGGCTTCCTGCCGCCAGTGCCGCTGCCGCGGCGGATGTGGGCGGGCGGGCGGCTCGCCTTCATCGCCCCGCTGCGACTGGGTGAGCAGATCACCCGCACCTCGGAGATCGTCGACGTCACCCTCAAGGAAGGCCGGAGCGGAAATCTGGTTTTCGTGCTGGTGCGGCATATGGTCAGCAACGCTGACGGATTGGCGCTGACCGAGGAGCACGACATCGTCTACCGTGATCCGCCCGCCCCCGGCGAAGCGCCGCCTGCCGCGCGGATGGCCCCGGCGTCACCCGCTTGGCGGCGCGATGTGACGGCGGATGACGTGCTGCTGTTCCGCTACTCCGCGCTCACCTTCAATGGCCATCGCATCCACTACGACCGCCGCTATGTCACTGAAGTCGAAGGATATCCCGGCCTGATCGTGCATGGCCCGCTGCTGGCCACCCTGATGGCTGACCTGTTCCGCCGTGAGCTCGGCCGGCCGATGACCACCTTCAAATTCAAGGCCTTGCGCCCGGTATTTGACGTGACGCCGTTTTCCGTCTGCGGGAATCCCAGGGAGGATGGGGCCTCGCTGTGGATCCAAGACCGCGAAGGCCGGTTGTGTATGGAGGCCGAAGCGACGTTTTGAACGTCTGCCATGAATTTAGGTCATAGTGCTTGACTTACTCTAGGGAGCGTCCAATTGTTGCAGCGCAGCATTTGCTGCAGTGCAACAGGAGAGTCCCATGGCAACCATCACCCACGGTGTTCCCGGAGCCGGCTCGCTCGATCTGGGCGGCCGTCTGCGCCATGCCGCTGAACGCTTTCTCGCCTGGCGCGCCCAGCGCCGCGAGCAGGCCCGCATCATCACCGAGCTCAACAAGTTCGAGGACCGTGACCTGCGCGACCTCGGCCTGAGCCGTTACGACTTCATGGCCATCGCCTCCGGCAACTTCAAGCGCTGAGCTGAAGCCTCGGGGTCAGCTCCGCTCGTCGGTGTTGACCCCGAGCTGCTTCAATTTGCGATGCAACGCGCTGCGCTCCATGCCGACAAACTGCGCGGTGCGCGAGATATTTCCGCCGAAGCGGAGCAACTGGGACTGGAGATACTGCGTCTCGAAGAGATCCCGTGCCTCGCGCAGCGGCAGCGTCATGACATCGGCGCCTAGGTCGGCGAGCAGGGTAGGGGCCTTGGCGCCGATCTCCGGCGGCAGCATCTCGGCGCGTATCGGGTCGGCGGGCGCGCCGGGCGCCATGATCATCAGCCAATCCATCAGGTTGCGAAGCTGGCGGACGTTGCCGGGCCAGTCATAGGCTTGAAGCGCGGTGATCGTGTCGGTCGAGAGATCGCGCGGGGGTAGCGCGGCGGCTTCGGCCGATCTGGCCAGGAAGTAGCTGGCCAAAGCAGGGACATCCTCACGACGGTCCTTCAGCGCGGGAATCCGCAGCGGCACCACGGCGAGCCGGTAGTACAGGTCTTCACGGAAGCGGCCGGCGGAGATTTCAGCCGGAAGATCGCGGTTGGACGTGGCGATCACCCGGATGTCCACCTTTACGCGGCTGGCCCCGCCGAGCCGCTCGAAGGCCTGTTCCTGAAGGGCGCGGACGATCTTTCCCTGGGTTTCGATCGGCATATCCGCTACTTCATCGAGCAGCAAGGTACCGCCATGCGCCCGTTCCAGCACGCCAGTGCGGCGAGCGGTGTCGGCGCCGGCCTCGACGCCGAACAACTCCTCCTCGAAGCGGGCGGGGTTGAGGATGGCGCAGTTGAGGGTGACGAAAGGCGCATCGGCGCGGCGCGAGCGGGCATGGATCATCCGGGCGACGACCTCTTTGCCCGAGCCGGCGGGGCCGGTGATCATCACCCGCGACCCCGTCGGGCCGACCCGCTCGATCGCCGCGCGCAGGGCATGCACGTGGGCGCTGTCGCCGGTAAGCTCGGTTTCCGGGCCGGCGCGCAGGCGCAGCTCGGCGTTCTCGCGCGCCAGGGCGGCCGCCTCCAGAGCGCGGCGGATGACCAGCAGCAGGCGATCGGACTGGAACGGCTTTTCCAGGAAATCATAGGCGCCGAGTTGGATCGCGCTGACCGCCATCTCGATCGTCCCATGGCCGGAGATCATCACCACCGGTACCGTGGGGTCTTCGCGATGGATGGTCTCGAGTACCCCGAGCCCGTCCATGGAACTGCCTTGCAGCCAGACATCCTCGATGACCAGCGAGGGGCGGCGGACGCGGAAGGCGGCGATCGCGGAGTCGGCGTCCCCGGCCTGGCGGGTTTCATACCCTTCGTCCTCGAGAATTCCGGCGACCAGCATGCGGATATCGGGCTCGTCGTCGACAATCAGGATGTCATGCGCCATGGTCAGCGCCCGCCGGCCGGCATGGTGAGCGAGGCGACCGCACCGCCGCCGGGCCAGTCCTGCGTCGGCGCGCGCTCGGTGAGCCCGACGCTGCCGCCGTGGTCCTCCATGATCTTCTTGACGATGGCCAGGCCAAGTCCGGTTCCCTTCGGCTTATGCGTCACATAGGGCTCGGTGAGTCGGTCACGATCCTGCGCCGGCAGTCCGAGTCCGTCATCGGCCACGGTGATGATGATGACGGAACCCGATTCGGAAATGCTGACCTCGATCCGCCCGCCGGCCCCCAGGCGCATGGCGATCGCGTCCGCGGCGTTTTGCAGAAGGTTGGTCATGGCCTGGCCGAGCAGCCGGCGATCGCATTTAGCGGAGGGGCCGCGGTCGGGCAGGCGAGTCGTAAAGGTGATCTCGGGGTGGGCGTTACGCTGAAGGATCATCGATTCGCGCAGAACACGGCCTATATCCTCGGTCTGCATAACCGGCTGCGGCATCCGCGCGAAGGAGGAGAACTCATCCACCATCCGTCCGATATCGCCGACATGGCGGACGATGGTGTCAGCGAGCTGGCTGAAAGTCTCGGGGTCGGACGTGATTTCGCGGGTAAAGCGGCGCTTGAGACGCTCAGCTGAAAGCTGGATCGGTGTCAGCGGATTCTTGATCTCGTGAGCAATGCGGCGCGCGACGTCGGCCCATGCAGCCTTGCGCTGAGCGGATTGCAGCTCGGTAATGTCATCGAAAGTGGCGACAAACCCGGCGTTTCGCGTGCTGCCCGGCTCGGCGGCGATCCGCACCAGCAGGGTTCGCGGCGCGGTTTGCGGGCCGATACGCAATTCTGCGGTGCGTGGGCGGCTGTCACCACCCGTGCTCTCGGCCACGCCAGCGCGGGCCTCGGCCAGCAATGGTGCGAACTCCGGCACGACCTCGGCGAGGTCCCGTCCAAGATCGGCCATGAGGTCACGCCCGAGCAGGTCGTTTGCCGCGCGGTTCGGCAACTCCACAGCACCGGTACCGTCTAGGCCGATCACACCGGCGGACACACCGGACAACACCGCCTCGGTAAAGCGGCGGCGCTCGTCGAGCTGCCCATAGGCGCTCAGCAGTTCACCGCGCTGGGCGGCGAGCTGGCCGGTCATGCGGTTGAAGGCGCGGGCGAGTCCGACGATTTCGTCGCCGCCCTCCCATTCCGGTACGCGGGCAGCGAGATCGCCAGCGCGGACTCGCTCGGCGGCGAGAATTAGGCCCCCGACCGGACCGGCGATGGAGTTCGCCATGACGAGGCCAATCAAGATGGCGGCGGCGAGGACCAGTAGCGCCACAAGAGCGAACATCAGGGCGAAGGAGAGCTGCAGGCCGGAGCGGTTTTCGTCAAGCCTGCGGTACTGCTCGACGGATGCCTCGGCGCTACGCATGTAATTGAGAATGCGGACATCCACGGGGCGGCTGACCTGGAGCATCAGCGCCGGCGTGAGGTCGAGTAGGACAACCGCGCGAACCTGGTCAGCATCCTCGGTGGCGAGCACCGCGACTTCGCCACTGCGGGCGAGCGCGATGGCCCATTGTGGCGGCGCCGGCATGGCAGCGGAGGTGAGAGCGCCGGCCGAGCCCAGAATTTGGCCTGTCTCCGGCTCGAACAGCACCGATTCAGTCAGACCACGCAGCGCGGTCTGCTCGGTCAGCACATCAGCGAACCCTTGGGGGTTGGAGGTATAGATGCGCGCCGCGCGTGAAAGGTCTGCGGCCATCGCCAAGGCATCGGCACGGATATTGTTGCGGTGTTCCTCGAAGTAGCCCCGACTGACGTTGAGGCTCTCCTGCAGCGCGACCCGCACGGGTTCGGCAAACCACTGCTGGATGCCGAGCTGGAAAATACCGGCCGAAAATACCGCAACCAGGATTGTGGGCGTAAGCGCTACCCCGCTGAACAACAACACGAGGCGGACATGCAGGCGCGCCCCAGCCGCACCACGGCGCCGCTCGACCCACATTCGGGTCAGCCGCCCGGCGAGCACGGCCCCGAGCAGCAGCAACGAGATCAGGTTCGCCAACACCAGCCCAATGACCTGGTTGGGCGCGGGAAGCCGGCTGGAAAGAAGCACGAAGGACATTACGCCAAGTACCAGCGCGAAACCGGCTAGGACGAAGGTGGCGATCTTGCCGAGCAGCAACTCGGCGATGCGGCCGAGCAGTCCCCGACGCACGACGGGCGCCGTCATCGACGCCAAGCGACGCAGCGGGTGGTCAGGAGAGCCCCCGCATCACGGGAATCTCGAGATCGCGAATTTTCTTGCGCAGCGTGTTGCGGTTGAGGCCAAGCATCGCGGCGGCCTTAATCTGGTTACCACGGGTGGCGGCGAGGGTCATCAGGATGAGCGGGCGCTCCACCTCTGCGAGTACCCGGTCATAGATGTCGGTGGGGCCGATGCCGTCCTGGTGGGCGGCGAGGAAGCTGCGAATATGGCGCTCGATGGCGCGGGCGAGTGGTTCGGGGCCAGACGGAGCTGTCGCCGCAGTTGGGGCGGACTCGTGGGTCTCGGTGACATCGAGTTCGGCCTGGACGGCATCGCTCGTGATCACTTCGTCCGGACACAATGCAGCGAGCCGGCGCATGACGTTCTCGAGCTCGCGGACATTTCCAGGCCAGCGATAGGCCATCATCGCCTCGACGGCCGGGCGATCCAGCGTCTTGGCGGCGAGCCCGTCGGCTGCAGCGCGGTCGAGGAAGTGGCGGGCGAGGTCGCCAATATCCTCGGCCCGCTCGCGCAGCGGCGGCAGGCGGATTGGTACCACGTTAAGTCGGTAGAACAAATCTTCGCGAAACTGTCCCTGGCGGATCGCGGCGCGCAGATCCCTGTGGGTGGCGGCGATAATGCGCACATTGGCGCGAATCGGGGTACGGCCGCCCACGGTGGTGAACTCGCCCTCCTGCAGCACACGCAGCAGGCGCGTCTGCGCTTCGGGTGGCATGTCGCCGATTTCATCCAGGAATAGCGTGCCGCCGGCCGCCTGCTCGAAGCGGCCGGGGCTGCGAGTTGTGGCGCCAGTGAAGGCGCCACGTTCATGGCCGAACAACTCGCTTTCGATCAGCTCGCGTGGAATCGCTGCCATGTTGATTGCAACGAACGGTCCGGTGCGGCGCCGGCCGTAATCGTGCAGGGCGCGGGCCACCAACTCCTTGCCGGTCCCGCTTTCACCGTTGATCATCACTGTGAGATCCGCCGTGGTGAGCCTTGCGATCGTTCGATAAATCTCCTGCATGGCCGGGCTGCGACCGATCAGGGGCAGACGCTCGTCGCTGTCCCGCGCAGCGGGTTCGCTTGCCTGCACCTCGGGCAGTGGCGTGGCCAAAGCCCGACCTACAACGGCCAGTAATTCTTTGAGATCAAATGGCTTTGGTAGATACTCGAAGGCGCCGCGCTGGGCCGCCTTCACCGCGGTCATCAGCGTCGACTGGGCGGACATCACGATTACCCTTAGATCCGGGCGCACGCGGCGGATGCGGGGCAGCAAATCGAGCCCGTTCTCGTCCGGCATCACCACGTCGGTAATCACTAGGTCTCCCTCACCGTCCTCCACCCATCGCCAAAGCGTGGCGGCATTGGAGGTGGTGCGGACTTGATAGCCGGAACGGCCCAGCGCCTGGGTCAAAACAGTGCGGATCGAGCGGTCGTCGTCGGCGACGAGGACGGTGGGAGGGGTCATGTCGGGGCCTGAAATCAGGAGGGTTCTTCCGGGAATATCGGCAGATGCAGGCGGAACTCGGTTCGTCCGGGTCTGCTATCGACCTCGATCAGACCGCCATGATCACTGATGATCTTGGCCACCAGAGCCAAGCCGAGGCCGCTGCCCGAAGCGCGTGAGGTAACGAAGGGATCAAATAGATTGGCCCGCATATCGTCCGGAATGCCCGGCCCGTTGTCGCGCACGGTGACCACCAAGGGCAGTTCCATGCGACGGGTGGAGCCGGGCATAGCAAGGCGCATACCGTGCTGATAGGCGGTGATGAGTGTGATCTCGGGGCTCTCCACTTCTCCGTCGATCAGCGCCTCGGCAGCGTTCTTGACGAGGTTGAGGATCACCTGGACGAGCTGATCGCGGTTGCCGAGCACGGCCGGCAGAGAGGGGTCATAGGCCTCGTGGAAAGGAATCGCGGCCGCGAATCCGGACTGGGCGAGACGGCGAACATGTTCCAGCACGCGATGGATGTTGACCGCCCCGCGATCAAACGGCTTGTCGCCGAAGACCTCCATACGCTCCACCAAGGCACGGATGCGATCGGCCTCATCGCGGATCAGCACAGTGAGCTCCTGATCAGCCTCTGAGACGCTCGATTCGAGCAACTGCGCGGCGCCGCGAATGCCGGAGAGCGGGTTCTTGACTTCATGCGCCAGGATCGCCGCCATGCCGGTCACGCTGCGGGCCGCGCTGCGGAAAGTGAGTTGCCGGTCGAGCGAGCGGGCGGCCGACGCATCCTGGAAGGCGAGGAGGACCGATCCGGGCTCTTCAGTCAGCGGGGTGGCCTGCACCGTGATCCCGTGCTTGCGCATCCGCGGGCCTTCGATCGTCATGTCGTAATCCGCGACGGTGACTTCGTGGCGGCGCACGTGCTCGATCATCAGGAAGACGGGACTGTCGGGCGGCAACAAGTCGGTGATCGGTAGGCGGGCAGCCTGGGCGGCGGAAATGCCAAGGAACTGCTCAGCCGCGTGGTTGAGGAAGCGGAAACGGTTCCCAGCATCCAGCAACACGACAGGCACCGGCAATGCTGAGAGCAAGGCAGCGTTATCTGGCGGCCGTTGTATTTCGCGGCGACCGATGAGGCTGAGGGCAGCTCGTGTCACTGCAGTCTTCATGCTGCCTCGGCCAACACGGAGTCGCGGCTCTGGTGGCGCACCACGCCGCGTTCAATCAGAGGATCGTAGAAGCGGTCGATCAGCCTGAGCACGTTCGGCACGTCATTGGTGCGCATCACGGTGGCGCGGAATTCGGCCGAGCCGGTGAGGCCGCGCGAATACCAAGCGATGTGCTTGCGCGCGAGGCGCAGCCCCGGCTCGGTGCCGAAATGGGACAGCATGCCCTCATAGTGCAACAGCAGGATGCGCTTCTGCTCGGCGAGATCGGGCTCGGGGCGCTTCTGCCCGGTGCGCAGATACTCGGCCGCGGCCGCAGGGAACCAGGGGCGGCCGTAGCAGCCCCGGCCGATCATCACGCCATCGGCGCCGGAGCGGCGCAGCGCCTCGGCGGCATCCTCCTCGGTGACGATATCGCCATTGGCGATCAGCGGCAGGTCGGTGGCCGCCTTCACGCTGGCGATGAAATCCCAGTCGGCGGTGCCGGTGTAGAACATCTGCCGCGTGCGCCCATGCACCGTCAGCATGCGGATGCCCGCTTCCTTGGCGATGCGGGCGAGATTGGGGGCGTTGAGGCTCTGATGGTCCCAGCCCATGCGCATCTTCAGCGTCACCGGCACGTCGACGGCGCGCACGGTGGCTTCGAGCAACCGTCCGGCCAGCACCTCGTCGCGCATCAGCGCGCTGCCGGCCATCTGGCCGACGGCGACCTTCTTCACCGGGCAGCCGAAATTGATGTCGACGATATCCGCCCCGCGATCCACCGCGATACGCGCCGCCTCGGCC
>CAIWAJ010000031.1:0-2009 GCA_903910565.1 uncultured Rhodospirillales bacterium | reverse complement strand
GCTTCATCGGGGCGGCGACGGCGTATCTTAATCAAGCGGCGAAATGAAGGAAGCGCTCCTTTTTTGAAAAAAAGGAGCAAAAAACTTTTATCCGCCTAGTTGGCACCGCTCCCGCCTATCCGCGGGGCGTACGCCAACGGTATGGATGGAACAGAAAGTTTTTTTGGTTCTTTTTGTTCACAAAAAGAACACCCTTCCTTCAAATCCCCGCCAGCACCCGATCAATGAATTCCTGCGTCGCCCCGAGATAGGCCGCGGGGTCGGTCATCGCGTCGATGGCGGCGCGGTCGAGTCGTGAGGTGATTTCGGGGTCTCGCATGAGGGCATCGGCGAGGGGGATGGTCTCGGCGAGGGCGACGTCGCAGGCGTGCTTGACGACGTGGTGCGCGGGTTCACGGCCGAGATGCGGGGCAAGGCCCATCATGACGGCTTCGGCGACGATGAGACCGCCGGTGCGATCGAGGTTGCGGGCCATCCGTGCGGCATCCACCGCCATGCCCTCGGCGATGGTGCGGGCGTGGGCGAGGGCGCCGTGGGTGAGCACGAAGGCCTGGGGGAGGGCTAGGTATTCGGCCTGCCAGGGGCCGGTGGCGCGCTCGTGGTCCTGCGCCATGGCGGATTGCATGAGGGGGACGAGCTGGTGCACCGCGCGGCTGCTGGCGAGGATGTATTCGGACGCGATCGGGTTGCGCTTTTGCGGCATGGTGGAGGACTGGCCGCGCCCGGGGACATAGGGCTCGAACACCTCGGCCACCTCGTTCTGGCACAGCAGGATGATGTCGGTGGCGATTTTCGACAGGCTGCCGCAGACGAGGCCGAGGAAGGACACCGCCTCGGCGAGCCCGTCGCGGCAGACATGCCAGGGCGCGGCGGGGGCGGCGAGGCCGAGTTCTTCGGCAAGGCCGAGCATGGTCGGCAGGCCCTGGTCGCCGAGCGAGGCGAGCGTGCCGGCGGCGCCGCCGAACTGTACTACCTCGACGCGGGGGCGGAGCTGGGCGAGGCGCTCGCGATGGGCGAGCAGCGGCATCAGCCAGGTCGCGCATTTGAGGCCGAAGGTGACGGGCAGGGCGTGCTGGAGATGGGTGCGCCCGGCCATCACCGTGGTGCGGTGTTCGGCCGCGTTGCGCGCGAGGCCGGCGATGACGGCATCGAGTTCGGCGGCGATGAGGGCGAGGCCGGCTTTCACCTGCAGCACGGTCGCGCTGTCCATGATGTCCTGGGTGGTGGCGCCCCAATGGGTCCAGGCTCCGGCGGCGCCGGCGGCGCGCGACAGGCCCTTCACCACGCCGACCACGGGATAGCCGACATTGCGCACGGAGGCGGCGAGTTCCGCGGTATCGAGGTTTTCGTAGCGCGCGGCGGCGGTGATGGCTTCGGCGGCATCAGCGGGGATGATGCCAAGCCGCGCCTGCACGCGGGCGAGCGCGGCCTCGACGTCCAGCATGTTCTGGAACCAGGTGCGTTCATCGAAAATCGCGCGCGCGGCGTCCGAGCCATAAAGCGTGCCGAGGACAGGGGAGTCGGCGGGGTTGATGGGCATGGTCAGATCCTCGGGAGCGATTGGAACAGGGCGGTGAAGGGCGAGCCGGCGCGGTAGAAGACGGGCGGCTGGCCGATCGGGGCGGGGATGGTGATGTGGCTTCCGCCGACATGCGGCGTGCCGGTCCACAGATGGTGCCAAATGGCGCCGGCGGGGAGGTAGACCCGCCATTCTGCGGCGCCGGCGGTGTGGACCGGGGCGACGAGAAGGTCGCGGCCGAGGAGGTAGTGGTCCTGGATGGCGTAGGTGGCGCGGTCGTCCTCGTGGTGGAGGAAGAGCGGGCGTTGCAGCGGCAGGCCGGTGGCCGCTGCTTCGGCGGAGAGGGTGCGCAGATAGGGGGAGAGCGCCCGCCAGATGCGGGTGAAGCGGGCGAAATGGGCGAGCACCGTAGGGTCCTGATCAACTTGCAGGTTGTCGTCCGGCCGGTTGCCCTCGTGGGTGCGCATCATCGCGGTGAAGGCGGACATTT
>CAIWAJ010000030.1:0-7828 GCA_903910565.1 uncultured Rhodospirillales bacterium | reverse complement strand
CATGCGCAGCCCGTCGCATACGCGGGCGACGTCATCATCGGTGAGCTCGGGATACATCGGCAGGCTCATCACCTCGCGCGCGGCGATTTCGGTCGCGGCGCAGGCGGCGGGGCCGAGGGCGATGCGGCCGAGATAGGCGGGCTGGAGGTGGACGGGGGCGGGGTAGTGGATGCCGGTGCCGATGCCGCGGCCGCGCAGATCGGCCTGCACGGCGGCGCGGTCGTCCACGCGCAGGACGTATTGGTGGAAGACGTGGCTGGTGCCGGGGCGGAGGGCGGGGCGCAGGGCGGCGGGAAGGGCGGCGTCGTAGGAAGCGGCGATCGCCTGGCGGCGGGCGTTGGCGGCATCGAGATGCGGCAGCTTGGCGCGCAGGATGGCGGCCTGGATTTCGTCGAGGCGGGAATTCACCCCGGCTGAATCGGAGATGTAGTGGGTGCGCCAGCCATATTGTCGCAGCGCGGCGATGTTGTCGGCGCGCTCTGTGTCATTGGTTGCGACCACGCCGCCGTCGCCGAGGGCGCCGAGATTTTTGGTGGGGTAGAGGCTGAAGCAGGAGACCTCGGTGAAGCTGCCGACCTTGCGGTTGCCGATGGTGGCGCCGTGGGCCTGGGCGCAATCCTCGATGACGGGGATGCCGTGATTGGCGGCGCTGGCCATTATGGCGGCGAGGTCGGCGGGTTGGCCGTAGAGATGCACGACGATCACCGCGCGGATTGGCGGCAGGCCGGCGGGCGGGTTGGCGAGGACGGCATCGAGCTCGGCCGGGTCCATCGTGTAGTGCGCGGGGTCGATATCGATCAGCACGGGGGTGGCGCCGACCATCTCGATGGCAGCCACGGTGGCGACCGCGGTGTGCGACACGGCGGCGACCGCGCAGCCGGGGCCGATGCCGAGGGAGCGCAAGGCAAGGGCCAGGGCGTCGGTGCCGTTGGCGCAGCCGATGGCGCGGGTGGTGCCGAGCCAGGCGGCGTATTCGGCCTCGAAGGCGCGGCCCTCGGCGCCGAGGATGTACCAGCCGGAGGACAGCGCGCGGGCCACCGCGGCGTCGATCTCGGTCTTGAGCGCGCGGTAGCCGGCGCCGGGATTGGCCTGGGGGATGATGGAGGGGGGGATCATCAAAGCCTCACAGATAGTTTTTCAGGCGCGGCCGGTACCACTCGATGGAGCGGCGTATGCCCTCCTCCAGCCCTACCTTCGGCGCCCAGCCGGTGGCGAGGCGGAAGGCGCTGTCGTCGGCGTGGTAGGAGCCGATATCGATGGTGGCGCGGTCGGCGGGGAATTCGCGGGTGACGAACTGCGCATCCGGCACGATGCGCGCCATCAGCCCGGCGATTTCCAGCAGGGAGGCCGGGGGGGGCCGCCGATGTTGAAGACGCGGCCGTGGCAGGCGGGGTCGGCCGCGGCGAGGAAGGCCTCGGTGACGTCGTCCACATAGGTCATGTCGCGCAGCTGATCGCCGCCCCAGACTTCGAAGGGCTGGCCCTCCAGCACGCGGCGGATCCAGATGCCGAGGAAGGTCTGCCGCGCGTCGCGGATGCGCAGGCGGGGGCCGTAGCAGTTGGTGAGCCGCAGCGAGACGACGGGCCGGCCGGCGGTGCGGTGCTCGATCATCCAGTACTGCTCGCCGGCGAATTTCGACACGCCATTGGCGTCGGGCGGGGCGACGGGGTGTTTCTCGTCGACCGGCAAGTAATGCGGCCTTCCGTAGAACTGCCGGGTGGAGGCGTGGACCACGATCGCGGCGGGGGCTGCCTCGCGGGCGGCCTGGATGAGGCGCACCTGGGCGACGGCGTTGATGTCGATATCGGCCAGCGGGTCCCGCTGGCCGCCCATGTGGCTGGTCTGGGCGGCGAGGTTGAAGATGACGTCGACGCCTTCGCAGAGATTGCGCAGGTCGATCTCGCGGATATCGGCGCGGACCAGGGTGACGTCCGCGCCATCGAGGTTGGCGGGGTTGGCGCCGCCGCCGAACAGGAAGCCGTCGAGCGCGGTCACCTGTGCGCCGCGCGCGGCGAGCGCGTGGCAAAGATTGGCGCCGAGAAAGCCGGCGCCGCCGGTGACCAGAATTTTACGTCCCTGCCAGTCCATCCGCGCCTCCGTGACGACATGTCTGCTACAAGCAGAACATGGCCAAAGAAAGCACGAATCACACCCCGCATGGCAGTCTGGCCGGCCTGTCGATTGCGGCGATCGGTATCGTCTACGGCGATATCGGCACCTCGCCGCTCTACGCGGTGAACCAGATCTTCTTCCATTCCGGCCTGGCGCCGGAGCATCGGGACGTGCTGGGCGGGATTTCGCTGGTGATCTGGACGATTACCGTGATCGTCGCGATCAAATATGCGCTGCTGGTGCTGCGGGCGCAGAATGACGGTGAGGGCGGGGTGTTCGCGCTCTACGGGCTGCTGCACCCCTATAAGCGCCGGGGCACCAGGTTGTTGCTGTGGTCGCTGATGCTGGGGGCGGGGCTGCTGTTCGGCGACGGGATCATCACGCCGGCGATCAGCGTGCTGTCGGCCGTTGAGGGGTTGGAGATCGCCACCCCCGCGTTTGCCGGCGCGATTGTGCCGATTACCGTGGCGCTGCTGACGCTGCTGTTCGCCCTGCAATACAAGGGGACCGCCGGGATTGGCGCGGTGTTCGGTCCGATTCTGCTGCTGTGGTTCGTGGTGATCGCGGTGCTCGGGGCCGGGCAGATCCAGCTGCATCCAGAGGTTCTCGCTGCATTCAACCCCCTGCACGGGCTGCGTTTCCTGCGCCAGGCCGGTACGTTCGAGACGCTGCTGGTGTTGGGCGCGCTGATGCTGGTGGTGACCGGGGGGGAGGCGATGTATGCCGATCTCGGGCATTTCGGGGCGCGGCCGATCCGGCTTTCCTGGTTCCTGGTGGTGTATCCCGCGCTGCTGCTGAATTATCTCGGCCAGGGCGCCTATCTGCTGGGGGAGCGGCCGGTCGCCAACGATAATTTGTTCTTCAGCATGGTGCCGCCCTCCATGGTGATCCCGATGGTGGTGCTGGCGACCATGGCCACCGTGATTGCCTCGCAGGCGCTGATTTCCGGCGCCTTCACGCTGGCCACCCAGGCGATCCGCCTCGGGCTGTTCCCGCGGTTGACGATCCGCCACACCCATCACGCCCATGCCGGCCAAGTCTATGTGCCGCTGATCAACTGGATGCTCTACGTTGGCTGCGTGCTGCTGGTGGTGTTGTTCGGCTCCTCGGCCAGTCTCGGGGCTGCCTATGGATTGGCGGTCGCCGGGGTGATGGTGATCACGTCGCTCGCGATGGTGCCGGTGGCCCGCCATGAATGGGGCTGGAAGACGCCCGTCATTGTGGTGGTGTGGGGCGCGATGACCATCATCAACGGCGTGTTCCTGCTCGCCAATACGCTGAAATTCATCGAGGGCGGCTTCGTGCCGCTCGGCATTGGCGCGGTGATTTTCGCGGTGATGCTGACCTGGCAGTGGGGCCGCAAGGCGACCGCCGCCGGGTATTCCGCCCGCCCGGCGATGACGATGGCCGAGCTGGTGGAGCTGCACCGCGCGAGCCCGAGTTTTGTCGAGCGGAACGCCCTGGTGATGGCGCCCAAGCCGGTGCGGGAGATGTCCGGCCGGGCGCCCGCGCTGATGCGGCTGCTGTGGGAGCGCCACGGGCTGCTGGCCCGCAACCTGCTGTTCGTCGAGGTGATCCATCGCAAGACGCCCTATATCCACGAGGACCGCTGCGGGGTCACCGTGTTTGACCGGGACCCCGCCCGCGGCAGCGTGATCGGGGTGGAGATCCGCTTTGGCTTCATGGAGGAGCCCAACGTGGAGCGGGCGCTGGAGGAACTCGCGCGGCATCGCGAGATCGACCTGCCGGCCGATCCGCATCGCTGGATCGTCCATGTCTCGCATGAGCATCTGCTGCCGGCTCGCTCCATGGGGTGGCTGGCGCGGCTGCGGCTGCGGCTGTTCGTGCTGCTGCGGCAGATGTCGCAGCCCAGCTACTATTATTATGGGCTTGGCGATGAGGTGCAGTTGTCGGCGGAGATTATGCCGGTGCGGGTGAGGTAGGAGGGAAGCGGTTCTTTTTTCAAAAAGAAGCGCCTCCTTGCAACCACCTGACTTCATCGCCCGTCAGTTGCACCCGCAACGCCCCGAGCGAACTCGCCAGTTCCGCCAGGCTCAGCGGCCCGATCAGCGGAAATGCCGGGAAATCCTGCGCCAGATTATAGGCCAGCGCGAGCCCGGCCACCGTCACTCCGCGCCGCTCCGCCAGCTCAATCGCACGCGCGCGGCGGGCGAGATTGGCAGGGCTGTGCCAGCAGCGCACCAACTCCGGGTCCGGCGGGCTGGCGACGATGGCGCGGTCGGTGAAGAAGCCGCGCGCCTGGCTTGACCAGGCGAACAAAGGTGTGGCGGTCCGCTTGAGCCAGGCGATCGAGGCCGCATCGCCGGCACTGCGGCAGCCCGCCCAGGGCGGGGCGACCATCTCGGCGAGGCTGAACTGGTTGGACAAAGCGGTGAATCCGGCCTTGCCCGTCCGCGCCGCATAGGCGTTGGCGGCGTCGATGCGCGCGGTGCTCCAGTTCGAGCCGCCAGAGCGGCGGATCCGCCCGGCGCGGACGTGCGGGTCAATCGCGTCCACCCACTCCGCCACCGGCACCGCCTCGTCATCGCGATGGAGGAAATAGATGTCCAGGCACTCCAGGCCCAGCGCCTCCAGGCTGGCTTCGAGCTGCGGCGCCACGCAGTCCGGCCGGCAATCCGGGGTGTGGCAGCCCTTGCCGATCACACTGACCCGCCCGGCGAGGCCCCGCGCGGCGAGCCACTGCCCGAGCACCGCATCGGCGCTTCCATATTCGAAGGCGGTATCGAACAACGTTCCACCGGCGGCGTGGAAGGCATCGAGGATCGGCGCGGCCTGCTCATAGTCCTCGCGATCGGACATCCCCAGCGCAAGCTGCGACACGGGCCGCGGAATACCCGCGAGTTCAAGCTGCTTCATATCCGGTCTCCACTCACGCGATCATCCTATGGTTGCACCGGACGCGCCATCGCGCGAGGGTGCGCACGAAACGGAGGAGAGTCGCGCGATGAAGCAGGCATTGATCGTATGGGGCGGCTGGCCGGGCCATGAGCCGGAGCAATGCGCCGCCATCGTCGCGGACATGCTGCGCGAAGACGGGTTCGCCGTTCAGGTGGAGACCGACGTCGAGGTGTTCGGCAGCGCCGACCTCTCTGCGCTCAGCCTGATCGTGCCGATCGTCACCCAATCCACCATCACCCGCCCCGCGGTGAACGCGCTGATCGCCGCCGTGCAGGGCGGCGTCGGGCTCGGCGGCTTCCATGGCGGCATGGGCGATACGTTCCGCAACGAGGTCGGCTACCAGTTCATGGTCGGCGGCCAGTGGGTGGCGCATCCCGGCAACATCATCGACTACACCGTCAACATCACCCGCCCGGACGATCCGATCGTCGCCGGCATCGCCGATTTCCCGTATCGCTCCGAGCAGTACTACATGCATATCGACCCCAACAACGAAGTGCTCGCCACCACCACCTTCAGCGCCGAGCACGCGCCCTGGATCGACGGCCACACCATCCCGGTGGTGTGGAAGCGCAAGCACGGCGCCGGCCGGGTGTTCTACTCCTCGCTCGGTCACCAGGCCCACGAACTCGCGGTGCCGCAGATGCGCACCATCCTGCAACGCGGGCTGAACTGGGCCGCCCGATGAGCACGACCATCGGGAGCCCGCGCCCCTTCCGTATCGCGGTGCCGATGCCGGCAATCATCGACCTGCGCAACCGCCTCGCCGGCGCCCGCTGGCCCGATGAGGTCAACGATGACGCCTGGTCCTACGGCGCATCGCTGCCGTTCATGCGCGATCTCGCGGCCTATTGGCGCAAGCAGTTCGATTGGCGCGCCGTCGAGGCCCGGCTGAACGCACTGCCGCAATTCACCCTGAAAATCGACGACACCAAAATCCATTTCGTCCACGCCAAGGGCAAGGGCCCGAAGCCCTTGCCGCTGGTGATCAGCCATGGCTGGCCCGGCTCCTTCGTGGAGATGGAGCGCATCATCCCGCTGCTGACCGACCCCGCCGCCCATGGTGGCGACGCGGCGGACGCGTTTGATGTCGTCGTCCCCTCGCTCCCCGGCTTCGGCTTCTCCGACCGCCCGACCGCGCCAGGCTGCGGCCCCAAGGCGATCGCCGCCATGTGGCAGCAGTTGATGACCGCGCTGGGCTATGACCGCTTCGGCGTGCAAGGCGGCGACTGGGGCTCGGCGATCTCCATCTGGCTCGCCCGCAACCACCCGGAGCGCGTGATCGGCGCCCATCTCAACTTCATGATCTCTTCCCTGCAACCCGCCGAAGGCGCCCCTCTTACCGAGGCGGAGCGCACCTATGTCGCCTCCGCGGTCAAATGGCGGGACAGCGAGGGCGGCTATTTCTCCATCCAGTCCACCAAGCCGCAAACCCTCGGCTACGGCCTCACCGACTCCCCCGTGGCGCTCGCCGCCTGGATCGCCGAGAAATTCCGCACCTGGTCCGACTGCAACGGCGATATCGCCACCGCCATCCCGATCGATGACCTGCTGGCCAACATCGCCATCTACTGGTTCACCGGCAACATCACCTCCTCCTTGCGCATCTATAAGGAGAACAAGGCCGTCCCGCTCCATTTCGCCCCCGGCGAACGCGTGACCCCCCCCGTCGGCTTCGCCCATTTCCCGAAGGAAATCCTCCACCCCCCCCGCAGCTATGTCGAGCGCGTGTTCGATATCCAGCGTTGGACCGACATGCCCAAGGGCGGCCATTTCGCGGCGATGGAACAACCCGCGCTGTTGGCCGAGGAAATCCGCGCCTTCTTCCGGCCGCTCCGATAATGGCCGTGCTCACCGGCATCCGCGCCTGCGTGTTCGACGCCTACGGCACGCTGTTCGATTTCGCCTCCGCGGCCGCCTCCTGCCGGGACGTGCTGGGCGAGCGCACCGCGGCGCTGACCACGCTGTGGCGCGACAAGCAGATCCAGTATTCCTGGCTGCGGACCATGCAAGGCCGCTACGTGCCGTTCCGCCAGGTCACCGCGGACGCGCTCGACTACGCGTTGCGGGCGATGCGGATCGACGATCCGGCGCTCCGCGCCCGCCTGCTCGCCCTCTACGACACGCTGGCGCCCTTCCCCGAAGTGCCCGCCGTGCTCGCCCGCCTCTCCGCCGCCGGCTATCGGCTGGCGATCCTCTCCAACGGTTCGCCCGACATGCTCGCCCCGCTGGTCGACCGCGACGGGCTGCGGGAACACCTGCGCGACGTGATTTCGGTCGAAGAGGTCGGCCAGTTCAAGACCGCCCCCGCCGTCTACCAGCGCGCCTGTGACCGTCTCGGCGTGGCGCCGGGCGAGGTGTGCTTCTTCTCATCCAACGGGTGGGACGCCTGGGCCGCCTCGGATTTCGGCTTTCGCGTCATCTGGTGCAACCGCTATGCGGCGCCGCGCGAAATCCTGCCCGGCAACCCGGATGCCGAGGTGGCGACGCTTGATGCGGCGCTTCAGCTCCTTGGCGCGACGTAGAAGTAAGCAAGCGGTTCTTTTTTGAAAAAAAGAACCAAAAAACTTTTATCCGTTTGCTTCACGCCCTCCAGGGAAACCGCGCAGCAAACGGAATAAAAAGATTTTGCTTCTTTTTTCAAAAAGAAGCGCTTCCTTCCCGTCTCAGCGAACCGAGGTAATGGCGTTGCGGTTCTGCGCCCAGGCATCGGCGGTGGAGCCCAGCGCGGTCGGGCGTTCCTTGCCGTAGCTGACGACGTTGATACGGCTTTGCGCAACGCCGCGGGCGACCAGAT
>CAIWAJ010000029.1:0-1922 GCA_903910565.1 uncultured Rhodospirillales bacterium | reverse complement strand
GGCCATGCCGAAATACGCCAGCACCCCGGCGGGCTGGATCAGATGCGCCACCGCATCCCAGAACACGTCCCACTCGCCGGCCAGCACTGCGTCCACGGTGAGGAAGTTGGTGATCACCGGCACCATCTCGTCAAACACCACATCCTGCCGCCCGGGGCCGGGCACCAGATGCAGCGTGGCGTAGAACACCAGCAGCGAAATCAGCGCCAGCACGAAGGTCGGCAGCGAGTGCCCGGCGAGGCAGATCACCCGCACCGTATGGTCGAACCGCGAGCCCTGCTTCACCGCGGCCAGCACGCCGACCGGGATGCCAATGGCGGAGGCGATGATGATCGCCACCGTCGCCAGCTCCATCGTCGCCGGGAAGAACCGCTTGATGTCATCCCACACGGTGTGGCTGGTCATCACCGAGCGGCCGAGATCGCCCACCGCGAGTTTGCCGAGGTAGATCCAGAACTGCATGTAGAGCGGCAGGTCGAGCCCAAGCTCCAGCCGCGTGGCGGCCACCACGTCCGCCGGCGCGCGGTCCCCCACGATCGCCAGCACCGGGTCGATCGGCATCACCCGGCCGATCAGGAAGGTGACGAGCACCAACCCGAACAGCGTGATGGGAACGCTGGCGGCCGTAGCCGCCAGCCGTCGCGCGCCGCCAGCGGCCATGCGCTGCCGCTCAGGTCTTGGTGGCGGTGTCGAAGCGGGTGCGCGAATACATCGGCGCCACCGCGAAATGCGCGAGGTTCTTGCGCATTACCGCGATTTCGACGCTCTGGAACATCAGCGCGAAGGGGCCGCGCTGGTGATGGTCGCGCTGCATCTGCGCATACATCTCGGCGCGCTTCTTGGTGTCGGTCTCCTTCACCGCGGCCAGCGCCCGCTGCGTCAGGTCCGCATCCTGCCAGGAGTTGCGCCAGGCCAGCGTCTTGCTGCGCGCGCCGTCGGAGTTGTCGACGTTCACGCAGAAGGTCTCGGCGTTGGAGTGCGGGTCGAAATAATCGATGCCCCAGGCCTGGATCAGCAGCTGATGCTGGCGGGCGCGATACTTGGTGATCACCTGGCGGCCTTCGCCGGCCACCAGCGTCGCCTTGATGCCGATTTCCGCGAGATTGGCCTGAATGGTCTGCGCGATGTCGGGCACCGGCTGCACGTTGGAGTGGTCGAGCGTGATCTCGAAGCCGCCGGCGAGCCCAGCCTCGGCCATCAGCGCCTTGGCCTTGGCGATGTCCTTCTTGAACGGCCGGTCATTGATCGAGCCGAGCACGCCCTGCGGGATGAAGGATTCCTGCACCACATGGGTGGTGGAGACGATGTTGGCGTGGATGCCCTCGTAGTCGATCGCCCACTTGATGGCCTGACGCACCTGCGGCTTGGAGAGCATCGGGTGGTTCTGGTTCATGCAGGTGTACATGACGTAGCTGCGCGGCGCCGTGCTGGTCTGCAGCGTCTTGTCCGTCATGGCGGATTTCAGCTGATCCGGCAGCAGGTTGCGCGCGATGTCGATATCGCCCTGCTTCAACTGCAGCATCTGCGCTGAGGGATCGGGGATGTGCTTCATGATCGCCCGGCGGATCTTCGGCTTCAGCGGCGAGTTCGGGTTGGCGTCGAGAATCACGCTCTCGGAAGCCTTCCAGGAGCGCACCACGAAGGGGCCGGAGCCGGCGCTGTTGGACTTCATCCACTCATTGCCCATGTCGCCGTTGACCTCGTGCGACATCACCACCGCCTTCTCCACCACGGAGCCGACATTGGCGGAGAGGCAGTAGAGCACGAAGGACGGCGCGATGGTCTCACCAATCGTGTAGGTCAGTGTCAGCGGGCCGGTCGCTTTGATCCGCTCGTCGACATTGTCCTTGGTGAAGCCGAACTGGTTGATGATGAAGGCCGGGGTCTTGTTGAGCTTCACCGCGCGCTGCAGCGAGAAGGCG
>CAIWAJ010000028.1:0-1946 GCA_903910565.1 uncultured Rhodospirillales bacterium | reverse complement strand
TTCAGGTGCACCGGGTTGGTGTCGGTGGAGACGGCGGCGAACATCAGGATATCCGCTTCCGTGATGGTCTTGCCCATGCTGGCGGACATGCCGACCGCCAGATCCTCGAAAAATACGCCGTCGCTCATCTTTGCCTCGATTGCCGTCGCGGGCCGTTATCTGGACCGGACGCGCGGGTTGGACAAGCCCGCCGCCTGGTGCTTAGGTCCGCGCAATAGCCCCAGGGGAACCAAGCCATGTCCGACGCCGCCGCCCTTCTGCTCGCCGCCCGCCACGATCCCGCCAAGCGCCTTGCCGATCTTCCCGGCGCGGTGAAGCCGGTCGATCGCGCCGCGGCCTACGCGATCCAGCACAAGGTGGCGGCCGAACTTGGCCCGATCGGCGGCTGGAAGGTCTCGCCCTTCGGTACCGACGGCTCCGCCCCGATGTGCGGCCCGCTGCCCGCCTCCGGCATCGAAGCCTCGCCCGCCACGCTGCGTCCGGGCAAGCAGGCCATCCGCGCCATCGAGGCCGAGCTCTGCGCCCGCATCGGCGCTGACCTGCCGCCGCGCGGCGCACCCTACACCCGCGCCGAAATCATCGCCTCCATCGCCGCCATCCACCCGGTGATGGAGGCCTGCGAATCGCGCTACATCGAGCCCAAGGCGGTCGATATCTTCTGCAATATCGCCGACACCCAGTCCCATGGCGGGCTGATCTATGGGCCGGGGCGCAGCGACTGGCAGACGATCGATCTTGCCGCGGTCGGCATGGAGCAGCATGTCGACGGCGCGCTCGACGCCAGCCGCACCGGCCACCCAGCCGGGGACCTGGTGGCGCAGGTGCAGTGGATGGCCAATGAGGGCGCGGTATGGGCCGGCGGGCTCAAGGCCGGCCAGTTCGTCACCTGCGGCTCCTGGTCCGGCGCCAACCGGGTCGGTGCCACCGCAAAGGTGCGCATCCGGTTTTCCGGCTTCGCCGAGGTCGCGGTCGACTACGCTGAGTAGGAGCCGCGATGATCTGGACCTCGCCAAAGATCCTGCCGGTCCTGCTCCTGCTCGCATCCAACGTCTTCATGACCTTCGCCTGGTATGGCCACCTCCGCTTCAAGGCCGCCCCCATGTGGCTGGCGGTGGTAGTGAGCTGGGGGATCGCCTTTTTCGAATACTGCCTCGCCGTGCCGGCCAACCGAATCGGCTACGGCGCCTATGATGCGGCCGAGCTCAAAACGATCCAGGAGGTCATCACCCTGGCCGTCTTCGCCGTTTTCTCGGTGACCGTCCTCGGCCAGTCCCTGACATGGAACCACGCGATCGGCTTCAGCTTCATCGCCCTCGGTGCCTTTTTCATATTCAAGGGCCCGCTGGGCTGACACCCCGCAAGGCTACGTAGATCGACGGGATCACCAGCACCGTCAGCAGTGTGGAGGCCGCGAGACCGAACAGCAGCGAGATCGCCAACCCCTGGAAAATCGGGTCAGACAGGATGGTCGCCGCCCCGATCATCGCAGCCAGCGCCGTCAACAGGATCGGCTTGAAGCGGATGGCCCCGGCTTCGAGGACGGTTTCGGTGAGCGGTTTGCCTGGGGTGGCGGAGTGGCGGATGAAGTCCACCAGCAGGATGGAGTTGCGGACAATAATGCCGGCGAGCGCGATGAAACCGATCATCGAGGTGGCGGTGAAGGGCGCGTGCAAGAGCCAGTGGCCGGGCAGGATGCCGACGAGGGTGAGCGGGACTGGCACCAGGATCACCAGCGGCAGCTTGAAGCTGCCGAACTGGGCGACGACGAGGATGTAGATGCCGAGAATTGCCACCGCGAAGGCCGCCCCCATGTCGCGGAAGGTGACGAAGGTGATTTCCCATTCGCCATCCCACAGGACCGAGGCCTTGCTCTCGTCCTCGGGCTGGCCATGGAGGGTGACGTCGGGCTTTTCCAGCCCATGCGCCTTCCAGTCAAAGTTGTTGAT
>CAIWAJ010000027.1:0-3245 GCA_903910565.1 uncultured Rhodospirillales bacterium | reverse complement strand
GCGCTTGCGGAACTGGGCGGCGCCTCGCGCAGTATGAATCAGGCCTCGGGCGAAATGGCCGAGATTACCGAGAGTGGCAATGTGCAGATCCGCGCCGCCGCCGCCGCCGCGGATGACGCCTCCAGCAACGTTTCCGGCATCGCCGCCGCAACCGAGGAACTCAGCGCCTCGATCGCCGAAATCACCCGCCAGGTCTCCCATGCCGCGCAGATCACCCGCCGCGCGGTAGATGAAACCCGCCAGACCGATGATACCGTGCGCGGGCTGGCCGAATCGGCGGCGCGCATCGGCGAGGTGGTGAAGCTGATCAGCGACATCGCCGGGCAGACCAACCTGCTCGCCCTGAACGCCACCATCGAGGCCGCCCGCGCCGGCGATGCCGGCAAGGGCTTCGCGGTGGTCGCCTCGGAGGTGAAGTCGCTGGCGACACAGACCGCGAAGGCGACCGAGGAGATCGCGAGCCAGATTTCCGCGGTGCGCACCGTCACCGAGGCGGCGGTGACCGCGATCAAGCAGATCGGCACCACCATCGGCGAGGTCAGCACGGTTGCCACGGCGATTGCCGCGGGGGTGGAGGAACAGGGCGCGTCCACCCAGGAGATTGCCCGCAACACCCAGGAAGCCGCGCGCCGCACGCGGGACATGACGCAAACCATCGCCACCGTGGCGGAGGGCGCGGAGGCCTCGCAAGCCAATACCCTGGCCGTCCGCTCGGCGGCGGAATCGGTCGGCACCGGTGCCGAACGGCTGCGCCTGCGTGTCGATCAATTCCTCGACGGCATTCGTGCCGCCTAAGGCTTGACGGGGCGCCAGGTCGGAAAGGCGAGGGGGGCAACTCCCTCGCCTTTATCGCTGTCAGCCGCCGATCGCGGCCGCAAGGCGGCGGCCGGCGTCCGCCGCCAGGGCGGGCGGGGTGGTGGCGAAGCCGATAACCAGGCCGTTGATACGAGGTGGTCCGGTGAAATAGGCCGCAAGCGGGGACACGGCGAGCCCCCGCGCGCGGGCGGCGAGGACGACGGATGCAGCATTCGTTGTATCGGGCAGGCGCAGCACCAGATGCAACCCACCAGGGGCGGCGACCGGGTCAGCGAGCGGGCAGTGGCGGGCCAGCGCGGCCAGGAGGGCTTCGCGCCGGCGGGCATATTCGGTGCGCATGCGGCGGATGTGCGGGCCGAGCCGGCCTTCCCCGATGAAATCCGCCAACACCGCCTGTTGCAGCGTGCCGGGGCCACGATCCCCAAGCCCGCGGGCGCGCACGAAGGCGGTGGTGAGCGGGGCAGGCACCACCGCGAAACCGAGTCGCAGGGCGGGGGCGAGGGTCTTGCTGAAAGTGCCGCAGTAGATCACCCGCCCGCTGCGATCGAGCGAGGCGAGCGGCGGCAGTGGCTTGCCTTCCCAGCGGAACTCCGAATCGCAGTCATCTTCCAGGATCCAGGCGCCGGCGCGGGCGGCCCAGTCGAGCAGCGCCAGGCGGCGGCCGATCGGAAGCGCACCGCCGAGCGGGGTGGCATGCGAGGGGGCAACCAGGGCGAGCCGCGCGGCAGGGGCCAGGGCAATGCCGGCGGCGACGTCGATCCCCTCGGCGTCCGACGGAACCGGGATCAGCATCGCTCCAGCGGCGGCGAGCGCGCCGCGGCCGGCGATGTAGCCCGGCTCCTCCACCCAGGCGGGGTCCCCGGGGTCGAGCAACAATTCGGCGGCGACGCGCAGCGCCTGCTGGGTGCCTGTGGTGATGACGATCTGTGCGGGGTCGGCGAGCAGGCCGCGGGCGGCGGCGAGGTGGGCGGCCACCGCTGCGCGGAGCGGCGCGAAGCCCTGCATGTCCGGGTAGCCCGTCGATTCGGGCGGCAGGTCACGCAGCACACGGGCCGTGGCGCGCGCCCAGGCGGCGGCGGGGAACAGGTCAGCGGCGGGTACGCCGGGGGCAAGGAGCGCAGAGTTTCCGGCGACTGGTCCGGCGGTGGAAATTGGCGTGGCGGCGATCAGCGCGCCGCGGCGGGAGAGCGGCGCCGCGGTTTCGCGGGCGGCGGGGGCGGCCGGCGGGGCAGCATCGGGCAGGTCAGTGGCGACGAAGGTGCCGCTGCCGATGCGCGCGCGGACATAGCCTTCGGCGGCCAGTCGCTCATAGGCCAGCACCACGGTCTGCCGCGCCACGCCAAGCTCCTCGGCGAGGAGGCGGCTGGGCGGCAGGCGACTGCCGGAGGGCAGGGCGCCACTAAGAATTCCGCCGCGCAGCCGCTCGAACACCGCGTTCTGGCGAGATTGGTCTGGCCCTGCCGTGATAATTTGGCTGTTCATTGCGGACCAATCATAGCCTAAGGCAGGCTGACCGCAAGTGAAGGAGACTGCCCCGTGTATCTGCGCCCCGTTTTCGCCGTCGAGGATCAGGCTCGCATCGCCGCGTTGATCGCCGCCAATCCGTTTGGCGTGCTGGTCACCACCGGGGCCGGGGGCATGGAGGGAAGCCATGTTCCCTTCGCCGTGCGGGTGGAGAACGACACGCTGATCCTGGAGGCCCATCTGGCGGCGGCGAACCCTCAGGTCGCGGCGCTCGCCGGCGGTACCGCGCTGGCAATCTTCTCCGGTCCGCACGCCTATATCGCCCCGGGCTGGTATCGCACCCAGCCGGCGGTGCCGACCTGGGACTACGCGGCGGTGCATGTCCACGGCACGCTCGAGCTTTGCGACGGCGATGACGAGACCGCCACCATCCTGCGCACGCTCGCGGTGGGTGACCCGGCGGGCTTCGATCTCGATGCCCTGACCGCCACGTATCGCGCGCAGATGTTCAAGGGAATCAAGGCATTCCGTCTGCGCGCGACGAAGGTGGAGGCGCAGTGGAAGATGAGCCAGAACCGCAGCCGCGAGGATCGCGAATCGGTGATCGCCGCACTGCGCGGCCAAGGCAATGACGCCTGCGCCGACCTGATCGCCGAGACTCTATAGGCACCACTAACGCCGATCGCGGCCAACGGAGGGGTCCCTCCGCGCCGCGACGCACGCTATTCTAGTGAAACCCGGCTGGGGCGATGCGCCGCGAACCGGTTCTAGGAGCCGGGTGTTAGAACCCTTCGCGCTCCAGGCGCTTGCGCTCCATTTTGCGGGCCCGGCGCACGGCTTCCGCGGCTTCGCGGGCCCGGCGCTCCGAGGGCTTCTCGAAATGGCGGCGCAGCTTCATCTCACGGAAGATCCCTTCCCGCTGCATCTTCTTCTTGAGCGCCTTGAGCGCCTGATCGACATTGTTG